>JAFGFW010000078.1 GCA_016930875.1 Deltaproteobacteria bacterium
ACCAAACGGGAACGACAAGTGCTGAAGCTGATTGGTGAAGGGCATAAGAACAAAGAAATTGCAGACTATCTTTTTATAAGCTTGAAAACAGTAGAAAAACACCGGGCCAACCTTATGAAAAAGTTAAACCTTCACAACGCCTCCGCATTGACAGCCTATGCCATGGAAAAAGGGCTGATCACCAAATAGTCTCCATCCCATCATATTGGCCATGAAGCACGGACAACGGTCCCTACCCCAGGGGTGGACTCTATGGCAAAAGCCCCACCTGAAAGTTCAATTCGCTCTTTCATACTGGTGAGACCAAACCCTCGCTTGGAGCTCTTCACATTATGCATATGTTCAATATCGAACCCCTGCCCGTTGTCTTCCACTACAAATTCTATGTTGCCGGTTGTTCCTTTTAAGGAAATGCGCACATGGTTAGCTTTTCCGTATTTGGAAATATTGTTGAGGGCCTCCTGCAAGACTCTGAAAATAACAATCTTAAGGGGCTCAGGGACTTCTTTTTCTTCTATGTCCATCTCTTTTTCGATCTTAATAGCCGAATAGACTTTTTCAAATTCCCGGCAAAACCACGAAATAGTAGATATGATCCCCAGATCGTCCAGCAGGGAAGGCCGTAAGTCCGTATGAATCTGTCGTACCTCTTCACTGGCCTGTTGAACCACAGGGATGAGGGCTTGTAATAATTCAATACTCTCCTCAGCCGAATCTTGAAAAATGCTACTAATTGCATTCTCCAACCCAAACTTGATGGCTGTCAGGGATTGTCCAGTGCTATCATGGAGTTCTCGGGAGATTCTTTTTCTCTCGCTTTCCTGAACCTTTAGAAGCTGAGTGGAAAGAAGACGAAGTTGCTTTTCTGATTGCTGTAACGCCTCCTCCGCCTTTTTACGGCTGGTGATGTCGCGGTTGCTAGCCCGACGGCCCAGCCATTCCCCATCAGAGCCGTACACAGGTTGGCAGTAGTGGCTGATCCAACGCGTCTCGCCTGACCGCCTTACGATCCGAAAATCGATATGGCCTGTAGTATCTGACTTGTAGTCCTCAACGATATGAGCCACTACATCTTCACGATCATCGGGATGTACAATACTTATCAAGTCTATGTGATCTTTCGTCAAGAACTCTTCGGGTTTATAGCCTGTGATACGTTCACAGGATGGAGAAACATAAAGTAACTCTCTTTCAGTGCCCAACCAATACTCCCAATCGTACGTAAAATCGGCCACAGTGAGGTACCGTTGCTCTACCCTCGCCGCCATCTCTTGTGCCTGCTTGCGGTCTTTTATTTCTTTCTCAAGTTCAGTGACCGTGTTTCTGAGTTCGGCAGTGCGCTCTTTCACTCGCAGTTCCAACTCATCCCGGGCTTTTCGCAGTTCCTTCTCCGCCTTTTGGCGATCTCTTTGCTGTCTATCCCTTTGCAGCCTTGCATGTAGGATCGGTGCTGTGTGGGCAGCAATTGTTTTCAACAGCTCTTCATCCGTTTCGTCATAGTCTGAGACCTTATTACCAACCATGAAGTTGCCAATCGCTTCACCTCGATGGATGATAGGTACAGCCAAAACCCGGGTTATGGGAATGTGGCCCTCGGGTACTTTGAAGGGGCCTTTCGAGGTAATGGCCTTTTTCTCGATGAGGCATCTCGCCCACAAATTATCACCCCATGTCTCACGCGGAAAGACGATGGTCTTACCCGGAACCTCACATTTATCCCAGATACCTCTCGTCATGGAGGGAACAACTCGTTCTCCTTTCTCGTTAATGAATGCGAAGGTCCCGTATTTGCTCCTCATGGCCTCGAGAACCACTTCCAACACTTCTCCATAGGTTTCGTCATCCGAAGTAGTGAGGAAAGTCTCTGCGATCCGGTTCCTAATTCTTAGCTCTCGTTCTGACTTCCGGCTAGCCTCATCTGCACGCTTCCGAGAGGTGATGTCCCGAGCGACAAGGACACTCCCTATCGTCCCATCTGGATGACGGTGGGGACTCACGGACACCAGGAAATGGCCTTTCAGACGATCTCCAGACACCTCAGCGCTGTGTTCAAGTCCGTCAGATAGTAGATGGGCGTGAGGACAGAAGCCTGGCGGTTCTTCTGTTCCATGGATTGCCTTGTAGCAGGTCCGGCCCACTAGTTCTCCTGGGGTGCAGCCTAATCTGTCTGCTATGGCCTTGTTGGCACGGACAATCCGGTGTTTATTATCCAATACCATGATCAAATCGGGCACGGCATCAAACGTTCGCCCCCATTCATCCATAGAGCACCCCCGCCTGTTTGTCTCTAATAATATGCGTGGCCCATGCTGGTCATTCGATGGCGTTAGGCTAAAGGACTCCAGTCGCTACGAAGTTGAAAAACTGCAACATATTGTGGCAGAGTCCGAGGTTAGAGAATTCGAAGTGTCTTGCCACACGTTATACAGCCTTATCGCCCGATTTCATTATAGATATCTAACCACCCCTCGAACTGCAGATGCCCTAGCCAGATGTCATTCTGATATCATGCCCGACGTAACTGTCAAGCGCATGACAGAGTTCCTTGCACCAGCTTTAGTCAAGCCTTGCCAGGTCTGACCGACACAACTTGCAACGATTACCACCATTCAAAATCGAAAGGCTTCAAACCGATATCACAACTTTTCTACACTGGAAAGCCAAAATACCCACGATAACCGCCTAACATCTCTTGACATCCCGCTGACGATTTTTTATGTAGTTGATTTAATGTCCATTCTGGGGAGGACCACCATGAACAAGTCGGATCTCATAGAGGCGCTGCGAAAGGAAACCGGTCTCTCACAAATCAAAGCCACGCAAGTTGTTAACCTGTTCTTCGACCGGATTACTCAGGCCCTGGCAAGGGGCGACAGGGTAGAGATCCGGGGCTTTTGCAGCATTTTCGTAAAGGCATATCAAGGCTACACTGGCCGAAATCCCAAGACAGGCGCACACACCCAAGTGTCACAAAAAAAACTACCCTTCTTCAAATGTGGCAAGGAACTGAAAGAAAGGGTTGATTATAAATAAGCGAAGAACCAAACAAGGAGGAAATTGATCATGGCGACAAAGAAGAAGGCTCCAGCGAAAAAAGCTACGGCAAAGAAGGCTCCAGCAAAGAAGAAAGCTGCCGCCAAGAAGACGGTGATGAAGAAAGCTGCGCCCAAGAAGAAAGTGACTGCAAAAAAATCTGCTCCCAAGAAAAAGGCCGTCAACAGGAAGGTCGCAGCCCAGAAGGCTGCCAAAAAGGCCACCGTGAAGAAAAAGGCCGCCGCCCCAACGGCCACTGATCAAGTGCTCAAGATCATCAAGAGGTTCAAGAAAGGCGTTGATGTACCTACGCTGATG
>JAFGFW010000079.1 GCA_016930875.1 Deltaproteobacteria bacterium
AACCCCTGTAACCCACTGAATTTATTACTCCCGAAGATTGCGGGTTATGCGAATTGTGTTGCGATTTTGATTTGGGCAACAGCCCGTATAGATTTGGCTGACGGCGCCGACGAAACTGAAAATGTGAAGGGCGGCCCTAAGGTTCTCACTTGCAACGATTATCCCCCCAACAAAAATAATGGCTGCACGGACAAATTGAAAGCTGTAGCTGACAAAGAGGTCGATGACCGTGTCTGTCAACCTTTGAATAGTTTCTATGTCTTCGTGCAGGGCCTTTACCCTCTGTTTGTTAAAAGGAACACGGTGATTTATCTATGCGAAACACGAGAAGGCGGTTGCGTTTTTCTTCGTTGGTCTGGCGACGGAAGTCAACTCCAGGCATAGGCGGCCATAGACAAGACCCCATACATGAATGCCTTGTGCAAAACGCGCCCCTTAGCCCCGGAACCGGCCGCCCCTAAAGGCACGAAGAGGGGCAAAAAATGCTCGGCAGGATAGGGATGGTTTCGTGAGGCAGATGGCCCCTGTTTCTTGTAGTCCAGGAGCACCTCTTCTCGTCCTCCAGTGATGGCCTCTTCCAACCAGGCATCAAATGCTGTGGCATAGTCAGGCGGCACAGAATCAACAGCGTATTTGCGAATATCCGGCAGGTTGTGTGTCGCCCCGCCACTTCCAAGGATCAAAACTTCCTTTTCTCGAAGGGGCTTTAACGCCCTTCCCAAGTCCAAGTGATGCTGTGGATCAAGCTCAGTCTGGACCGAAAGCTGGATTACGGGCACGTCGGCTTCCGGATACATCAACATAAGCGGAACCCATGCGCCGTGATCAAGACCTCGTGTAGGATTTGTCCGTGCTTTGAATCCTGCATGGCTCAGCAGTGACACGGCCTCTTGGGCAAGGTCAGGTTCACCTGGCGCAGGGTAGTGTTTTTCAAAAAGGATTCGGGGCCCGGAAAAATCATGAATTGTCTCCGGGGCCGCCGCAGCTGTCAGTATGGGCCAAACGGCTTCCATGTGCGCTGAAATGCAAATGATGGCCTTGGGACTATCAAACGTCTGGCCAAGTTTTTTCAGGAATTCATGCGTCGGCCCGGGCTTTACAACGATGGCGGGCATCCCATGAGAAACAAAAATCGTGGGCATTAAAGCCATGTTTTTTTCAACACCTTTTTTTTGCATCAAACGGTTTACGATACAAAGAACCACTTCCTTTTTTCTCTTTTTACGGATCTAATAACAGATCTGTTTCCCAGGCGAGTTTTTAGAGACGCTGTCTCTGCCCAAATCTGTTCTCCCTTTACATTTTCGGGATTCAGGAGCGACCTTCCAGAAACATCCTGCTCATTGAGGCGGGATACGGCGGCACTCCCATGCATTTTAAGACATGAGCCTCCCCTCCACCAAAACCCTCGAACCACCGTTAAAGGGATTTGCGTTGGCATTTATACGGTCTGTGGCAAGGTCGTATAGTTCATTTGCAAGGATAGTACACAATTCGATGAGGAACAAGAAAGCATATCCCGACCAATATTGACTGGTGCTCAAAACCGGGCCTTGGGTCGTTGACGTTGAGATCGCTTCCCATAGGCTATAGGCAATGAAGGTCATAGGGGAGAACTGCAATGGCATGATTCGAACCCATACTATTAAATGTTCCCTTGGTATCTCATTTTTCAACACAATCCGGCAATTCTCAAACTAGGGGTTTCTCAGAAGCGCTTCGCAAGTAATTCAGAGCCCGATTCAGGGCTGCATCGAGCTTTTGCGATTGTTCGAATATGATCTGTGCATAATCTGAAAGCTTTTCGCCAGTGAAGTCCTTTTGGGTGATTCGATTTGCAAACCCGCCTATGGCGGTTAAAGGATTCCTTAGCTCGTCCATCAACTTTAGAGCCAGGTCGTTTGCAAACTTGAGAACGGCCATGCTTTTTTGATCTTGGTACCGTTGCTGTTCGCTCTCCATGAGGGCTTTTTGGGCCTCTTTGAGCTCAGTAATATCTTCAGAAATCTTAATATAGTGCGTGATAGCGTTTGTCTTGCTTTTCAGACAAGAGATGGATGCCCTCTCCCAATAGTATTCCCCAGTTTTCTTTCTGTTGTGAAACTCTCCGTGCCACACCCCGCCAGATTTGATGACGTTCCACATGTTTTGCTTGTCTTCAGAGGATTGTTTACCCAATTCCGCTGCGTTTTTGCCGATGACTTTCTCCCCAAGTAAACCAGTCATTTCAGTAAACCGGGGGTTAACATACTCAATAGCGCCAGACGCATCCGTTATCATGATGGCACTGGGACTCTGCTCGACAGCATGAGATAGTTTGAGCAGCTGTGCCTCCATCTGTTCGTAGTCGCAGGTCGTTTTTTCTAATTCCTCCACCCTTGTGGCCAGGTCTTGGTAGCTGGTTTTTTTAGCCATTATCGCTTCCCTATTGGGGTTTGCACTCAGCAGCCGCTTGGATATCCTCTTCCGTAATGCCCAGAAGATGAAAGACATGGGCCATACGAGTCTTACCAAGAGACACATTGGCAACCCGGTCCAGTCGTTTTTTGGCATTGTAGGCGATGCCTAACCCGGCCTGAGCCAACATGAGAGCATCATTGGCCCCGTCGCCTACTACCACTGTTTGATCAAGAAGGACGCCCTCATCGCAAGCGCTCTGGTTGACGATAGGGGCTTTTTCCGCGGCATCCACGATTTTTCCCGTAACACGTCCCGTCAGTTCCTCATTCTTTATCTCCAGATGATTAGCAAAGGCGAAATCAAAACCCAGCTTTTTTTTCATATAATCCGAAAAGAAATCAAAACCGCCGGTAACAACGCCCGTCTTAAATCCCAACCACTTAAGAGTTCTGACGAGTTCTTCCACCCAGCAGACAGCCTTAATGATCTCCATATCGACCAACGTGCTGTCCATGTCGAAGAAGATCAATCGCTTATTCTTCCTGTAGGCCTCCACTCTTTGAACAGCCAGGTCGGTATTGAGTTCTCGGCTTTTGGCCATGATTCTCTGCTTCAGGCGGGCCAGGCTAGAGGCCTGGCTAACGTCAATGACCATGTCGACGGATCGGGCGCCATGGTGTGTTTGGCTTGCAATCCCCTCAATGTTGACGCTTTCTTCTGTGAGAATCCGGGATAGTTCGGCCAAATAGGGCGTGCCGCCAAAATGGGTGAGCACATGATGATGAGGCTGGCTGATGGCATTCTCCTCGCTGGATGAGACGAACTGATAGTCCAGGCTCAGGCCAAGCTCCGAGGCCTCAAAAAGCAGATCCTTGATGACGGCATCTTTGGTCTTGGCGGCAATGTCCACATCCAACAAGAAGTAGAGCCCCAGCAGGTTTTGCAGTGATGCTTGCTTCATGTCTGCAATGGCCACGTGGTGCTTCACAAGAATCTGGCTTAAGGCCGCTAAGACGCCGGGCCGATCAGGTCCAGAGACCGTGACTATCAACATGGTATTTTTTTCCCGTACACCCCAAAATCTTGCGGGCTGCCATCCTTTTTCCGCGGTTTTCTTCAAATATGGCAGAAAGCAGCTTAATATGCAACGCGAATACCTTCCTTTTTCAGGGGCTACCTAGGGGGACGTCCATTGGATTATAGGTTTACTTCGCCTGGTCGGAGGGGCAAAAGGGCTACGTTCTTCACTTTTAAAGTTTTCTATCGGCGAAGTCTTTTGATAAAGGTTGTTGCGCAAAAGGACTAGAGAACGTCCACCAAAACAACCAGGAAGTCGCGTTTCGGGTTTAGGGTTTTGATTGGCGGATTAAGATACTTATATATCGATGGAGTATTTTAGTAGCTTATGGACGTCCCGGTGGTCCTCGATTTCTTCGCGAAGATGCTTTCCCTGAAGAGAAGTAACTCCTTCCGGGCACGGAAGCGGGGATGACCACCGAATCGGCACTGAATCATTAAACTTATAGGCGATACAAATGAACGGAATCGTCCGGGCGGACATCAAACAGGGAACGCGTGTTAAGGTTGTACAGAAACAGGATCAGCGATCCAAAAAACTTACGGAAGGCATCGTTAAGGATGTTCTCACGAAATCCGCCACACATCCACATGGGATCAAGGTTCGTTTGGAAAGCGGCATTGTAGGGCGCGTGAAAAAGCTCATTCCCTGAAGTCCGCATTGATCTTTCAGGGCGCCGTAAAGGTGTCCACAAAAAATAAGAAACTAAAATATATCGATGGAGTTATTTGGTATCTTATGGACGTCCCGGAGGCCGTGTTGTTGCTGAAATTTCTCAAAACAGCGACATGCAACCGGCCATCGAACAAGTTTTAATCAAATAAACAGTTTGGCAATATGGGTGCATCTTAAATTTATCTGCCCTATATTTCTCATATGATTGGAAAAAGATCTGATTTCAACCATGTGAAATGTGAAACAAAAGATCGCTCCATCCGATCAGGAATTAAACAAATGTCAAATGTCAAGGGCAGAACCCAGTTTCACTGATGTGTTGATATTTATAAAAAATAAATATTTAGATTGCTATTACGTATAATAGTGTTTAGGATGTATCATCAATTAAGTCTCGCCGTAAATTGGCGGGAGGGTTTCTTTCTGTGGGAATTATACGTTTGTTAAACGCTATCATCCTTCAGTTGG
>JAFGFW010000080.1 GCA_016930875.1 Deltaproteobacteria bacterium
CCCAAACCTTGCCCGCAAGGACAAGTGAAAGAGCGCGCCGACGGCTTTGCGCAAGACCCCTTTTTACCAGGAGCACGTCCAGGCGTTGCCTGCCCGCTTTCATGTCCTACTGCACCGAAGCTCCGCCCTTAACCACTTTGGTTACGGCTTTTGCGATGCCAGGGGCGTCAATGCCGTACTTGGCACGCAGGATCTTCTGAGAACCATGCTCTACGAACGTATCAGCGATGCCAAGCCGCAAGATATGATTTCCAGTGATGCCCTCATCCGACAGGCACTCAAGAACCGCACTACCAAAGCCCCCCTGAAGGACATTTTCTTCAACAGTCAAAAGGTGGGGGATCTTCTTTGCCAGAGAAGTGATGAGTTCTCTGTCAAGGGGTTTCACGAAGCGGCTGTTTACTACCGTGACATAAATGTTCTGAGATTCAAGCTGCTTCTGGGCTTCAAGGGCAGCCGAAACAGTGGCGCCGATGGCAAAGATTGCAACATCGTCTCCTCTCGTCAGGATCTCTGCCTTGCCTATGGGCAGGGTGTGGATCTCATGATCTATTGGCGCCCCAACACCACTGCCCCTCGGATACCTGAATGCTATGGGACCGGAGTGTTCCATGGCAGTCGCCAACATGTGTTGGAGTTCGTTTTCATCTTTTGGCGCCATCACGACCATGTTTGGCAAACTGCGCAAATAGCTGAAATCAAAGAGGCCTTGATGGGTTGGGCCGTCCTCGCCAACGATGCCGCCGCGATCCACGGCAAAGACTACCGGCAGGGCGTCCAAGCAGACGTCGTGAGCGATCTGGTCATAGGCTCGCTGCAAAAACGTGGAATAGATTGCTACCACCGGACAAAATCCTTCGGTGGCCATGCCTGCCGCAAAAGTAACCGCATGCTGTTCGGCAATACCCACATCAAAAAAACGCTCCGGAAAGGCGTCGGAAAAGGCTTTGAGACCCGTGCCCTCCGGCATAGCTGCTGTTACTGCGACGATTTTGTCGTTCTTGCGGGCAAGCTCGGTCAAGGTGTTGCCAAAAATATCAGTGTAGCTAGGAGGTGTCTTCTTGGAAGAGATGTGATTGCCCGTTGTGATTTCAAACGATCCAACACCGTGAAAATAAGTGGGATTGCGTTCTGCCGGGGCATAGCCTTTTCCTTTTTTTGTAGTCACATGAAAGAGAACCGGTTTTCGCATCTCTCTCACGTTCTGCAGCGTGTCAATGAGGTGATCCAGCCGATGGCCCTTTATCGGGCCAAAGTAGTTGAAATTGAATGCCTCAAAGAGCATCCCTGGCGTGATAAAGGCCTTGAACGATTCCTCGCTTCGCTTGGCCAGCTTGTAGACGTCGTCTCCGAACTTGGGAAGGGACCTGAAAAACTCCTTCAGTTCTTCCCTGAGGGCTACAAAGTGCTTTGCAGAAAGTTTCCGGCTCAAGAAGGATGAGAAGAGCCTGACATTCCGGGCAATTGACATGTCGTTATCGTTTAGGATAACGATAAGGTCCTTTCCAAGCTCACCCGCCTGGCTCAATCCCTCATAGGCGAGGCCGCCGGTTATGGAGCCATCGCCAATGACAGCAATGACCTTGCCCTTGTTCTTGTTCAGGCACCTTCCACATGCCATGCCAAGGCTTGCTGAAATGGAGGTGCTGGCATGGCCCGTGGAAAAGGCATCATATGGGCTTTCGCTTCTGCGAGTAAAGCCGCTGATGCCCCCGTGTTGCCGCAGTGTGTGAAACCTGCCTCTTCGGCCTGTAAGAAGCTTGTGGGCATATGTTTGATGACCCACATCCCATATAATCCTGTCCCTTGGCAGATCAAACACGTAGTGCAGGGCCACGGTCAGTTCCACAACCCCCAGGCTGGGCGCCAGGTGTCCCCCGGTCTTGGACACGGTTTGGATGATGACCTCTCGTATTTCTTTGGCTAATTGAGGCAATTGTGAACGTTTCAGTTGCTTGACGTCTTGTGGAGAGTCTATTTTATCTAAGTATTTCAATCTAACCTCATTTCCTTCTGTCAATTACATAGCGTGCAAGGGCGGCAAGTGGTTCCCCTTTCATATCAAAGATTCTGAGTGCCGCCAAGGCGCTTTCTACGAGTTCGCCGGCACGGGCTTTTGCTCCCTCCAGGCCCATGACAGAAGGGGCCGTGGCCTTTCCAAGGGCCTCGTCGCTTCCTACGGCCTTACCAAGCATCTCAGGTTTCCCTTCAATATTCAATATGTCGTCAGCCATTTGAAAGGCGAGGCCGATATGTCGGCCATAAGCCCCGAGGGCAGCTATCTGTTCAGGGCTCCCCCCGCCAAGTATGGCCCCGGCCCGCAGAGAAACCTCAATAAGAGCCCCGGTCTTGAAGCGCTGGAGTCTTTCAAGTTCTTCCCGACTAATCGTCTTTCCCTCAAAAGACAGATCCATCATCTGGCCTTGCACCATGCCGGAATATCCTGAGGCACGGGCTATGAGATAGACCACCTGCAGATACTTCAAGGAATCAACACCGTGGTCGCCTCCTCGGGCCGCCAAGACCTCAAAGGCGGCCGTAAGCAGTGCGTCCCCAGCCAATATGGCTGTGGCCTCATTAAAAGCCTTATGGCACGTTGGTTTTCCACGACGAAGGTCGTCGTCGTCCATGGCCGGCAGATCATCATGGATCAAGGAATAGGTGTGAATGAGCTCCAAGGCGCATGCAGCAGGCATCACATCTGCTTCAGAGCCCCCAACGGCTTCAGAAGCTGCCATGCATAAAATCGGGCGCAGTCGTTTTCCCCCAGCCTCAAGAGAGTAACGCATTGCCCGGACGAGCGGGGTAGGGTAGGACTCCTGATCGTTCCAGAGTTCTTTAAGGGCAGCATCAACAGCAAGCTGCTTTGCTTTCAGATAGGCCTTTAGATCAAACATGCGTCTATTTCTTTAAAAGGTCCTTCTCAAAAGGCTCCTCTTGAATGCCTCCCTCTTCATCCCTAAGCAGTATGGAGACCTTTTTTTCGCTTTCGTCCAGCTTGTCCGAGCAAAACTTGGATAACTTCATGCCCTCCTGAAACTTCTTCAAGGCTTCATCAAGGCTCAGGTCTCCACTCTCGAGATCTTGAACAATGTTTTCCAGTCGCTTCATGGCGTTTTCAAATGTCTGCTTGGCCATTCTCTCGTTTCCCTTCTATGCGGCACACTACTGCGCCTTTTGAGACTGTGACATCAAGGCGTTGCCCCACATCAACCTGCCCGACATCCTTAAAGACTGTATAGCCGGGCAGTATCCGTGTGACACTGTACCCTCGCTCCAAAACCGCTAAGGGATTCAAAGCGTTTAACCTGCCCACGGTGGTGCGGAACGTACTCTTTTTCGATTCCAAGCAAAATTGCATTTCTGATAAAAGAGACTGGCGATGGTGTTTGAGTAATATATTAAGGTCTTCGACGATGATCGCGGGGCTGCATCTGGCCAATCTTTGCTTCATTGTCCTAAGGCAATCTCTGTTTGCCGCAAGTTCTCTTGAGAATCCTCGCAACATTCTACCCAGGACATCGTCGAGGCGGAGTCTATAGTCTGCAATCTGCTTGTTTGGATGGACAAGGCGTCTTGAAAGCTGAATAGCACGTTCTCTAAGGAGTTGAATTCGGTTATTAATAGCGCCCTTTAAGGCGCCTCTGATCTCCTTTGTTCGCATCAACAGGTCATTTTTTACGGGAACTATCAGCTCTGCCGCAGCAGAGGGGGTTGGGGCACGCAAATCAGCCGTAAAGTCAGCTATTGTGAAATCCGTCTCATGCCCAACAGCCGAAACAACCGGAATCTCAGAAGAAAAAATGGCCCTGGCCACTGCCTCTGAGTTAAAGGCCTGAAGGTCCTCAAGAGACCCGCCCCCTCGGGCCACCACGATAACGTCAGCATCATTGCGGTCATTCAACAGTTCGATGGCCTCAACAATCTCCTCGGCAGCTTGTTCTCCCTGAACTTTGACCGGTGCAATCTCCACGGTCATGTTCGGGAATCTGCGATCGATCACATTTATTATGTCTCGGATAACGGCTCCGGTCGGTGAGGTAACCACGGCAATCTTTTGCGGCAGGAACGGACAGGGGAGTTTGTGCTTCTCATCAAAGAGCCCTTCGGCTGCAAGCTCTCTCTTGAGCCGCTCAAAGGCTAACTGCAGCACACCAACGCCTTCGGGCTCCAAATATTCGATTATGATCTGATAGACCCCTTTGGTCTCATACACATTGAGGCGACCCATGGCAATGACCGCCATTCCGTCTTCTGGCTGAAATCTGAGGTTCCGGTTCTGGCCGCGAAACATTACCGCACTGATCTGTGCCCCAGAATCCTTTATGGTAAAGTAGAAATGGCCTGAAACGGGTATGCGGAAGTTGGAGATTTCTCCGGTGATCCAGACAAACGGAAAGGCCTCTTCCAGAAAGTCTTTGATATTATGTGTAAGCTCGGTTACAGTGTAGATGCGCCGTTCAGGCATGATCCAATCATCAACCATGGGGTGTTTTCATAGCACACGTTAGAATTGTCTACAATCTGTTTACAGCATGTTCCCTGACAAAAAACACACTATCGCCACATAAGGGAGACCAAAATGCTAAAGAACCAGTTGAAGGACCAGCTAAAAAAGGAGTTAGAAGAGCTCGGAGAACGTGTGGGAGATCGTATCGGCAAGGGCCTATCAAAGGGCACTGACAAAAAGGCCGCCCAGATTGGACAAAACGTCGGAAAAACTCTGGGCAAACAAGTTGAGCGGGTTCACGATGCCATGGAAAAAGTCACTGTGACAAAAGAAGAAGAGCTCGGAATTGGAGGCAAGGTCGGGACCGGACTCGGCATAATCGGAAAACATCTGGTTGAAAAGCGGTACGGCCTGCTTGGAAGGCTTATGGGGAGCGCAGATATCATTTCTGATGGTCGTACTACCGGAGCCAAGGCGGAAAAAATGGTCAAGAGCGCTGTGAAGACCGGGCTTGAGCGTCTGGCAGCGGCGAAAAGGGCTGCCAGCAAAAAAGGAAATGAAAGAAATAACGTCTGATAATATATATTATGTCAACTTACGTCGGAACCTGACGATTCGAACGTAAGATAACATAATATGCCGCACCACCACACCCTTACCACCACACCCTTTTGATCGCCGCCTTGCCACGGCAACGTCAAAGTTCATCGAGTTTCCCAAAATTATAAGGACTTGCGACGCCTAAAATTCGAATTTATTAAGAAACAATCCGGCGACAAACTCCATGATTTCACATGACTACCTTCGAGAATGACGGATCCCCGGCCGGCCGACTTCTTCGAGGAGCCTTCTAATGCCCGGCAATACATAAACTCCCTCAAAATCCATCCTGCACAAACACTGGGTCAGCAGCCTTATTCTTTCTGAAAGATCCTTTGACTTATCCATTATATAAAAATAGCGACCCTTGACCTTGCAAAGGCCGCTTGTCGCCGGGGTTTCAGGATCGCTCAGGTCCTCATAACGGATTGAAATGCCGAGTTGTTTTGCGAGATTTTCGAGTTGTTCATAAAGATGTTCGGGGTGTATTGCCATGGGGAGTATCCCTAGAATCGCTCCGTGATCCTCCTGGGGCGAAGATCTTCCGGGAACTGTTTCAGGAAGAAATCATCTGTCATACCGGCGATAAAATCGCGCACGATCTCGGGCGGGGCCGTACTATCTAAATAATCGGCGGACATGTCGCGTAAGTATTCGGAAAAAATAATGGAATCCTCAGTTCCTTTTTGAAGATCGCTAAGATAACCCTCAAATAATACTTTAAAGAGGTCTCTTATCTTCCCGGAAGCGGGCTTTATTTGTGGATTCAGATATATGTTCTTGAAGTTGAAATTTCTAAGTTGTTTTAGCGCATCTGAGGCCTCCTGGCTAAAGGCTATTGCCGGTTTTTCGAAACTGTTCTTGATGACATCTGTCACCAGATTGTAGACAATGGTCCCGTTCGTCTCCCCTAATCGTGCCACCGCGGGCTTGGGAAGGTGGCTCCTTTTGATCAGGTTTAAGCGAATGGCGTCTTCAATATCTCGTCCGATATAACTGATTGTGTCAGCCATGCGCACCACACACCCCTCAAGTGTCATTGGAGTCAGGCCAAAGTCCGGGTCGGCAGTCTTTTTGGCAATGTCTTGATCAAGACTATCAAATGTCTTTTGGCCGTGTGGATGGAGCGCCTGGGCATGAATCTCGCCATCATGACACAGGATGCCGTCCAGAACCTGAAGCGCTAAGTTGAGGCCCCTCCCCTTCCGTTCAATTTTGTCAAGAAATCTGACGCTTTGAAGGTTGTGCTGGAAGGATCCGATGCCAGAAGCCTTGCAAAGCTCAGACAGATATGCCTCCCCATCGTGCCCGAAGGGGCAATGTCCGATGTCATGACCCAGTGCAATCGCTTCAAGAAGATCCTCATTTAGGCTAAGAAACCGCCCTATTGTCCGAGATATCTTTGAGACCAGTTGGACATGAAGAACTCTGTGGGTAATATGGTCATTATCAACAAGATAAAATACTTGAGTCTTATCAATATACCGCGTGTAGGCCAGGGAATGAAGGATGCGATCAGAATCGACAGCATAGTTCTGGCGGTGCCCTGAGTCGATGCGATCTTCGGGAAAGCGCCTTATGGCATGCCTGCTGTGAGCGGCCATTGGGGATAGAAGGTGTTCTTCCCGGTCATTCAGAGTTTCTTTCAACTCTCGCAAATCTATGGAATCATATCCGCCCATTTTCAAGCATCTCATCCACTAACTTGTAATAGTCGATCCTTGCCTGTTTAAACCCCTCTTTTCCGTACTTCAAGTTTGCCTCAAGGACTCCATAACGGCCATTATGAAAGTAGATGTCCAGGCCCACATCGTCTAACTGGCAAATACGGGCAATATCGACGGCAAAGGCAATAGCCTCCTCTGGGATGTTGTCTAAACCAATGGTGGCGCCTTGTGAAATATTGGTGCGAAACTCGTCAGGTTTGGCAATACGCCAGTATGCGTGGACAGGGTGTCCGCGCATCACAACGACGCGAAGATCACGGTCAATTTCAAGGTATTCCTGGATATAGGCAGGCCCGCTCAACTGGGTATATTGATCGAGTTCGGTTTTGTTGCGAATCAGATATATTCCCCTGCCGAGCGCTGATCCCCGCGGGATTTTGCCCACAAAGGGAAACTTGAAGTGTCTCAAAATAAACGATTTTTGACGGTTTCCGTAAAATATGCGCGTTCTGGGATGGGGGATTTTCAAAAGATCAAAAAGGGCGGTTTGCTTGATCTTGTCCTGCGCAAATTTGTAGGTGTGGTAGTTAGGAAAGGTCCGCTTTCCCATTGTGTCGAAGATGTCAGCGTAAAAGGCTGTTGGATAATAGATGACATCGGAACTGCGAATGAGTTCTACCTGCCACTCCTCATAGTCCGAAAGGTTGGTGCGAACGCCCAGTGTTATGACATTCTTGCAGTATCGCAATCTGTTTTCAAGAGCTATCTTTTTCGTCTTCAAATCCAACAGGTTGCCACGGGAGACCATCTTAATTGAACAATCTGAACCTGATGACATGAAACAGGGCAGCCGCACCATCTTTCCACGTGATCTTTTTGCCCTCTTCATATCCCCTTCCACTATAGGATATTGGCACCTCGTACATTCGACATTTCAGCTTGGCAAACTTTGCGGTAATCTCTGGCTCAAACCCGAAACGATTCGATTTGATCACGATTTTTTCAAGAAGGGATGCTCGAAAGGCCTTGAAACCCGTTTCCATGTCAGTGAGATTCAGATTCGTAAACATGTTGGAAAGGATGGTCAAAAACCTATTTCCCACGTAATGCCAGAAAAATAGAACCCGGTGTGGTCCACCCAGGAACCTGGATCCATAAACCACGTCTGCGCGGCCATCCAAGATGGGCCCGACGAGCGTGGCGTATTCACCTGGATCATATTCCAGATCCGCATCCTGAATGATCACAATATCTCCGGTCACGTGTTGAAAACCTGTTCTCAGGCCAGCGCCTTTTCCCTTGTTCCTTAAATGATAAATGACCATGACATCCTCCGTCACGGTCATCTCTTTGAGCCGCTGCGTGGTCCCGTCTGTAGAGCCATCGTCAATGACAATGATCTCTTTGTCTTGGTGCACTGATCTCACCCGATTCAGGATCTCCCTGATCGTGGCGATTTCATTGTATACTGGAATGACTATGGAGAGTTTCATACCCCAAGAAGACTCTCTATCTCCTTTCGACTTCGTGCCAGGTGACTTCCGGGCCAGTAGATCTTACCACAGTCCCTGCAAATGGAAAAACGGTCGTGAACTGTCCACACATAATCCGGCACACTTTCATATACGTCTTCCCTTTGAACAGTTTCGAGGGGCCCGTTGCATAGGGTACATCGCGTAAAGAAATTGTCCGGATCAGGCCTCAGTCCAAGCAGGTCCACAACCTGCTGGAGTTGCACCTTCGGGTCATTATCTTTTATAAACAAAAAGTTATCCGGTTTCACCTTTCCTGCAAGACTCGTATTTCGCGAAAGAAGAACTCTCCCCTCATCTGCCATCGCAATGAACTTGTCGTTGGCCAGAGTGTTGGAATACAAGGTATCATATCCAAGGAGGCGAAGCCATCGGGCAAGCCTTCCCAGCATACGATCAGCGGAGAACTTCATGCTAGGAGGCAATCCGGAAGTGTTTTTATCAAGAGTCAAGGGGAACGACCTCGCCATCACAGGGCTCCAAGGTGTAGGCCTTGGCAGGTATTGTAACATCCGTCCAGAACCTCTCCACATTCAGTGACAAGACAGGACTTTGCGCCTCGGAGATTATCATCTCGTGTGGGATGAGCATGCCTTCCACATTCTTGAACTGATTGAACTTGATCTCGTACTTCAAATTGCCCGATCCGTCAAACAACTCAACTCGCTCTATGGTCTTCCGGTCATCCTTGAACCACATCTTTTCAATGAGGCGATTCCATCTCTTGTAAAGACAAAGACACCACTGGCCGTTGCCTTCTGCTATTTGTATCTTGGCATCATTGAACGGATAGACAGGGGGGCGACCTGACAGGAGAAAAAAGAGGTCCTCGGCCCTGACCGGTACAGATAAGAAACGGGAAAGATTGCGGGCAGTGCCTTTGCCTTTGTAGCAGCGATTGTTTTCAAAGACATAGGCACAAAAGGCAGCTTCTCTTACCAAGAATGTCAGCGTGGGCTGTCCCCATGGCCCGAGGGTTTCCACTCGCAGGTTGCCGGGTTGTGACCCTATCCATGCAACCCGCATACTTTGTCCCTTGGCGCTTATTGTGAGCTTGCCAACCCCCCTGAAGCTTTCAGGTTCCGTTCTGCGCTCCTTTAGGAAAGCTAATAGACGACTGGCGTCTGGGCCGGGCCGGTCGGAAACCGCTTTGCGTGTGGATGCACAGGCAAAAAGGCATAGGGGCAAAAGCAGAGTTACAACAATGGAAGCGCTACTATTAAGTATCCTGGCCGAACTCTTTTTCAATGGATTCGATCTTTCGTTCGATAGGCTCTTTGTCTTTTTTCTTGTTCTCCAAGGCTTTCTTGAAATATTTTAACGCCTCTGTCGGATTGTTCACCTTTATGTATGCATCGCCCAGGTGTTCGAGGATCGTAGGATCATCTGAAACAAGCCTGGCTGCTTCCTCAAGGTACTTGACGGCCTCCTCGAAAAGCCCTTTCTTGTAATAGACCCATCCAAAGCTGTCCGTAATGTAGCCATCGTTTGGCTTGTGTTTCATGGCCCTTTTGATCAACTTCTCTGCTTCGTCAAGGTTAATGCCGAGTTCGGAATAGGTATAGCCCAGGTAGTTTAGCGCCTCGGCATGCGTCGGATCGATCTCAATAAGAGCCTTCATCTCGGTGATGCACGCTTCTTTGTTGCCGGCCTTATCGTAAACCACACCCAGGCGAAAGCGAAGTCTTATGTTGTCGGGTTGCAAGTGGAGACCCCTCTGAAGTGTGTCAATGGCCTCATCATAAGACTCCATCTCTTCATAGAGTGCCCCAAGAAACAAATAGGACCCAGGGTCATTGGGTTCCGCTTTGAGGGCTTGTTTCATCAGCTCGATCGCCCTGTCCGGGTCTCCTTTTTCCTCATAAAGAAAGCTAAGATGAACAAGAGCGCTTCTGTGGTATGAAGCCCCCTGACCGACTTTCTCATAAGCTGCAATGGCTTCATCTGTTTGCTTAAGCCCTTCAAAGGCCATTCCCAAAAAGTAGTGGATCTCCGGTTTGTCGGCATCATCTTCCACAAGCAACTGCAAAGTCCTGGCTGCCTCAAGGTATTCCTTTTGGTCCAGATATATGAGGGCAATTTGCTTGACGACCAGCGGATTGGATCGACTCCGCATCTTCAGCTCCTCAAACACTTGCCCGGCATCCGCTGTCCGGCCCATCTTCAAATAGTAATGCCCCAATCCCACTGCCGCCTTGATGCTGTCCGGGTTGTTGTCAAGAACCCTTTCGTACGTCTCAACAACCTTTTCGTGCCTCTCAGTGGCTTCGTAAATGCTCACTAGCTCAAAGAGGGGCTGTTCATAATCCGGTTTGAGTTCAAGACATTCCAAGAATGCGGCCTCTGCCAGGTCATAGCGTTTCAGCGAGGAAGCGACCATTCCCAGGTGAAAATGCCCGGAAAACGACTCGGGGTCTATCTCAGTGAGAGCTTGATACAGTTCCAGGGCCTTGACCGGTTCTTTGCTCTTAACGTATTCAGAGCCTAACAATAGGTGGATACGCTCGGACTCGGGGTCCATCGCCAGCGCCTTTTTATAAGCCTCAATGGCCTCGGCATGTTGATTCAGCACTGCATTAATGCCGCCAATCATAATCATCGAAGGCACGTGCTTGGGATCTTTCTTGATAATGTCTTGTGTAATTGCAAGTGCTTGCTTATGGTCATCGTGTTGAAGATAGAGCTGGGCAAGTTCAGATTTCAAATACACCGAATCTTCATCCCTGGCCACAGCTTCCCTCAGCATCTCTATTGCCTTGTTGATCTCGCCTCGCTTCTTCATAAGGCGTGACTGGGTATAGTAGTAGTAGGCTCCAACATCTTTTGCTTTCACTGTCGGAGCTATTTCTCCTGCAGGCAGAGTCTTTTCACCAGTGGCACAACCCAACAGACTCGGCACGACTCCTGCAATAATTAGCGCCCTAATCAGGTTTTGAAACATGTTTTCTTTCTCCTTGTGACGGCTTTTTTCATTCGCTTTGGCCAAGCCCTTCCAGAAATGTGTCAAATTCGGGTATCTCTTGTTCGAAGTACGACTTCATCCTCCTGATCATATTGCTTTCAATCTGGCGGACACGCTCCCTTGAAATGCCATAACGCTCGCCTATCTCCTGAAGAGTCGCGGGAGAGTCGGACAAGAGGCGGGTTTTGAGGATGTCGCGTTCGCGCTCGTTTAGGTCTTTCTTGAAAGATGCCAGCTTTTCGTGAAGGATTGCCTCCATCTCTTTCTTTGCCACCCTGGTCTCGGAAGACATTTCAGGTGTTGCAATAAATGCGATCCGCTCATCGTCAGACTCATCCTTGATCGGGGCATCCAGGGAGAGCTCCCATCCATCCAATCGTTGATCCATATCAGTGACTTCCTGCTCAGTAACTCCAAGTCTCTCAGAAAGGAGTTTCGGTTTTGGATCAAATCCCTCGGACATAAGCTTCTGTTTTTCCTTTTTAAGCCTGAAAAAGAGCTTTCGTTGGGCCTGCGTGGTGCCGATCTTGACCAGTCGCCAATTGTCCATAATGAATTTGAGAATGTAAGCCTTGATCCAGAAGGAGGCATAGTAAGAAAAACGAACCCCTTTGTACGGGTCGAACTTCTGAACCGCTTGCATGAGTCCGATATTGCCTTCTTGAATCAAGTCCAGCAGGTTTTGCATCCAAGCCCGTTGAAACTCCATCGCTATCTTGACCACAAGCCTCAGGTTGGAAGTAACCAGTCTGTAGGCTGCCTCACGATCTCCGTGTTCCGTGACCCGGATAGCAAGTTCCTTTTCTTCTTCTCTTGTTAGAAGCCTGTGCTGGCCGATTTCCCGCAGGTATAGTTGCAGAGGGTCATATTTGACCAGATGTGAGTCAGGTGGGGATTCAGGCGCTTGGGCAGGCCTCAAAATATCCTTGGTCGGAGTCTCTTTCTTGTTTGTCTTTGTTTTCTTTTTTCTCATTTCTGTTTTCTTCCCGCCAGGGGAAGCTACTTGAATTTCCTTATTTTTTTAAAATATCAGACAAAGATCTCTTTATCAAGGCCTAAGGAATCGACCGAGTGACTTGTCAAGAAGTCCGGGACATTCCTCGTCAAATCATGATGGACAAGGAAATCCCCTTGTGGTATTTTTACCTTCAATATTAACTCTAGACAAGAAGTTTTGCAACACGTTGATTTTCTTGCATTGTAAAAGCAAGCGCCTGTAGCTCAGATGGATAGAGCAAAGGACTTCTAAGGTGCTCTTCTTTGCCGTTATTTCAATAGCTTAAGTATCTTGAGGCGGGGCCTCGGCAGAAGGCCCTCCAACCTGAAGGCCAGTTTTCCTTAACTTCAGCCTATTTGCTGGAGGAGGGAGATGAAAGAAGAACAAGTCGGACGGGTCACCAACTTCTATGTCAAGATCAGTGTCGCAGCCATCGAAGTCACGGGCGGGATTATCAGAATTGGAGACACACTCCATTTTAAGGGTCATGGTACCGATTTTCAAGACACAGTTGCCAGCATGGAGATAGAGCGCCAGCCGGTGGACGAAGCAAGACCGGGAGACGAGGTCGGTATTAAGTTAGAAAAAAGGGTGCGGGAAAACGACAAGGTCTACAAAGTCACGTCCTGAGTTCATTCCGAACCGACAACAAAATATCTGCTATATTTTTATATCTACCGCATCAAATAGATTAAGCAGTTTGACCCAGCCCATAGCCGAACATTTTCAGTCCGCTCAGGCTCCTTTTGTCCGGTTGCACAATACAGATTAATCAAGGCTATTTTTCAACTATCGTTTCGTCAATCTTCACCCCGAAGTGTCTACCCGCTTCTTCCAGGTAGGCAAGCACGCGGTCGCCAGGCGTCAGACGGGCAATTGAGACGGGCTCCCCTCCTGGCTTGGTCAGCCGGATGGTCTCGGCGTTCTGCATCACCAGTGAGAGAGTTTTGCCCTTGTAGGCAGCTTCTACCAGCATCATGGGCCTTTTTTCCACCTTTGCCCGGCCCACGAAACCAACCTCGCTCCTGCCCTTGTAGTCGATGATCAAGACCGGGTCGCCGATGCTAACATCGGCCAGGTAAGCGGTTTTGCCATCCGGCACGCGCACGTAAGCGTGGACCGCCCCGGCGTTGACGCGAAAAGGGCGTGTGGCACAATAGGGCGTTTCCACGTTTTCCGCGTGTACCAGGAACATGCCCGAGCTGGAATTCCCAACGAGCATGCCTTGGCCAGGCTCCATGTTGGCAATAGTATCAACGCAGACCCGGTCTCCCATACCCAGCGGCCGCACGGACTTGATGGTCGCCTGAACCAGATCCAGGCGCTCTGCCTGCTCGCGAACAACGGCAGCGGTCCGCTTAATTTCCGAAAGATCAGTTGAGGCTAGAACGATCCCGTCAACCCCACGCTCCATGATCTTCAATGCAACCTTGGCCTCCTCTGCGTTACGCACCCAGGCCAGCAGGCCCTTGCCTCTCTTGGCGATCAGGTTTTCAAGTGGAATTACTTTCCAGTCGCTGGTTTTGATTAGCAGCAGCTTCTCGGCTGGGACCTTGAGTGTCTCGGCCTCGTCCTTTTCCGAGGAAATGGTCGCCTCGACCACGTCCTCACCGAATTTCAAGTCGCCGTCCGGCGCCACTGTCTTGATAAGACCAAGATCACGGACCTTTTTGGATTGGCCTCTGGGAACAATCACAGCGTCCGCGCCACTCTCCAGGGCAGTGGTTACAACTTCTTTATTGTAGGGCCTTGCATTAACCCAAAACAACCTCGTCATGATACACTCCTTCCCGCGTGCGCCTCGTCTCCTGAAAATGTAAATTTATTTCTTCGCGAACCCTTCGTGACTGAATCTTGGCCAACGAGCCCTGCCAAACAATACCGAGCGTCGACCTCATGCCTCACTATTAAGAATTTTCATTGCCTCTTTCGCAGTCTTTCCCTCGTGCACAATGGCGCAAGCCGCAGACACCAAGAGGACCGGATTCTCGTGCTGGAAAGCATTGCGGCCCATTGAAAGTCCGGCTGCTCCGGCTTGCATGGCGCCCTCTACCATCTTCAGGGTGTCTTCATCGGAAAGCTTGGAGCCGCCGGCTATGACCACAGGAATGGGACTTCCGGACACCACCTCCTTGAAGGTTTCAGGAGATCCGGTATAGGGGACTTTGACGATGTCCGCCCCGAGCTCGGCGCCCACCCGGGCCGCGATCTTTACGTTCTCGACGTCTTTTTCATTATCGATTTTGGGCCCGCGCGGATAAACCATTGCAAGAAGCGGCATGCCCCAGTGGTCGGCAGCTTCGGAAATCTTGCCGAAGGCCTCAAACATTTCTCCTTCATTCTCGGCGCCGATGTTGACATGGATACTGACAGCATCCGCCCCAACTCGAACTGCACGCTCCACCGAACATACCAGCACTTTGCGGTTCGGATCCGGGGACAGGGTCGTGCTTCCCGAAAGATGTACGATTAAGCCTATATCACGCCCATAACGGCGATGCCCCTGGCCTACCATGCCCACGTGTTCGACTACCGCATTCGCACCGCCTTTGGCTACCATGTCCACGGTCTTGGGCAGATCGATCAGACCCTTGATCGGGCCCACTGTCACACCGTGGTCCATTGGAACGATGACGATCTTGCCGGTTTCCCGGTTCATGATACGTTCTTTGCGGACCTCTTTACCAATACCCATTTTTTTCGTCCTCCCTTCCCAACAATTGTACGAATCGGCGGCTCTGAAATGGTGATTCATGAGCCGGTACAAAAATCTTTCGCGCTGCCGCCGCTATATATCACGCTTTTGACATTATGTAGACCAAGAAATGCACGGTGCAACAAACGCGCAAGCGAAGGCGACGCGCGCAATGGAAGTAAAGACGGAGACCGGAACCCTGAAGCCCTTATTTGGGAAAGGGTTTCTTTTGGCAAACCGCCGTATCCTCCGGCGAGGAGGATGGCACAGGCACCTTTGCATTCACTGTGCCGAAATCAGGACCAACGCGCAGAGTCTATCCAATTCTTCCTTCACGACCGGTTTGGCAGAAAGGGAGAGGCGGGGGCGTTTGAATGCCCTTAAAATTTGTGATATGTGAATGAAATTTCTGATGTCATTCCCGCGAAGCCGGGAATCCAGAAAATTGGAGTTGCCAAAGCATTCACCTCAACTTATTGAGAAGATGCGCATTTCCAGCGAGTACGAATTTTCCTTTAGCCTTGCTTTTCGCCAACGCCTCTCTGCATGCCGGTAGCATCTGAGCCCGGGCAGGTAGTAGATAATTTTAGGAAATTGCGTGCATCTGTGAGAATTTGTGTCCTAATCTGAGGAGGTAATGAAATTGAACATAACTATTAAAGCAAAATTATTCGTCGGATTTGCCGTGCTTCTGGTAATGATGGCCCTTGTAGCTATGATGTCTATCCACCGACTATCGGATTTGAATGACCGGTTGAACCGTATTGTGGATGTTTCAGCAGAAAAGATAAAACTGGGCGACAGAATGAAACGTGACATCATCGAAATCAACCGGGCAAAAAATAACGTTATTCTTTCGAGTTCGCAAGAGGAGATGGACCACTATGCTGACCGTATCGATAAGCTCAAAAATAATCTTAACATCCGAATGAAAGAGTTATGCAGCCTGGCAGACGAGGACGGCAGGGCTCGGCTGGACGAGTTTACAGTGTGGTGGGAAAAATATTTAGGGATCAGTCGGCAGGTTGTAGACTTATCGCGACCAGTCAGTATTAACGAAGCCCGAAAGCTATCCGTAGAAAAGGGACGTAAGCTATTGGCCAAGGCAGAAGCAATAATGACCGCCTTTGTGGACAAAAGCGATCAGGATTTGGATGTGGACAAAATAGAAAGTGACAAAAACTATGCTGCGGCACGGAACCAGTCTATTTCTGTTCTCCTTATCGCCATCATTGCCGGAATTCTGGTTGCTGTTGCCATCGTTCGGGGGATTGCGAGCCGTGTGAATAGGATGTCGGAAAAGGCAAGGGTCATCGCTTCCGGAAAAGTTTATGAAGAAGATAAGGAAGAAAATCGCGATGAGTTGAGCCGGGTCTTCTTATCCTTAAAAGAGATATCCGGAAGTTTTGAAAATATCACAAAACAGGCACAGAAAATTGCAAAAGGAGATTTCTCTGCAAGTATTGACCTTCGCAGTAAAGACGATGAGCTTGGTATCGCTCTTCAATTAATGACTAAATCACTTCGAGAATATAGAGCGGAAATCGAAAAACAAGATTGGCTCAAATCCCGTCAAAATGAATTGAACGAAAAAATGCGCGGTGATCAGGATATTCTCCATCTTGCCCAAAATGTCATTACATATCTGGCGAGATATTTGGACGCTCAGATTGGCGCATTTTATATCGCCGAAGAAGATAGTAATGATCTGAGGCTTTCCGGCAGTTATGCCTTCCCAAAATGCAAGGAACTCAATGCGATCATCAAAATTGGAGAAGGATTGGCGGGACAGGCGGCATTTGAAAAAGAAATGATCTCCGTGACCAATATCCCGGAGGATTATGTCCGTGTTAATTCGGCAATTGGTGATTCACCCCCACGCAATGTTCTGGTTACTCCTCTCCTTTTGGAAGGGGCACTGAAAGGCGTGATAGAGCTGGGTTCTTTCAGAGAATTTTCTGACACCTACATGCAATTCTTAAATCTGGTTATGGAAAACGTTGCCATTGGAATTAATTCCGCGCAAGCACGCACAAAAATGAAAGCCCTTCTTGAAGAAACCCAGCTTCAGTCAGAGGAACTGGAAGCTCAACAGGAAGAGTTAAGCCAAATCAACGAGGAATTAGAACAGCAGACAATAGAGCTGAAAGCATCGGAGGAAAAGCTCAAGACACAGCAGGAGGCATTAGAGGCTACCAATGAGGAGCTGGAAGAAAAAACCGAACATCTTGAAAAACAGAAGGCGGCAATTACGCGTAAAAATCTTGAGCTTGAAAATGCCCGGATGGATATTGAGCAGAAAGCAAAAGAACTGGAAGTTAAGAGCAAATACAAATCCGAATTTCTGGCAAGTATGTCTCACGAATTGCGAACGCCCTTGAACAGCCTCCTCATCCTTGCCCAAGATCTGGCTGAAAATAAATATGAAAATTTGAACGATGAACAGATTGAATCGGCCAGAATTATCCGTGCCAGTGGAACTGAATTACTTGAGCTGATCAATGAGATTCTGGACCTTTCTAAAATAGAAGCAGGTAAGATGCCCCTTCATGTGACGATGGTTCAATTAATTGAAATGATGAATGATCTCAATACCCACTTCAACCATCTGACAGACGAAAAGGGTTTAAATTTGAAAATCAGTTTGGATGAGGAACTACCGGATGAAATCACAACAGACCGAAAACGGGCAGCACAAATCATCAAGAATCTCGTGTCCAATGCCATTAAATTTACGGAAAAAGGCGGCGTTACCGTGAATATCCATCGTCCGGGTTCTGATGTCGATCTGTCTCGCAGTGGATTGGATCTTCAAAGTACAATTGCAATTTCCGTGATTGATACGGGTATCGGTATCCCCAAAGAAAAGCAAATTGAGATTTTTGAGGCGTTCCAGCAAGTTGACGGAACTACATCCAGAAAATACGGTGGCACGGGATTAGGACTTTCAATATCACGAGAATTGGCAAGATTACTGGGCGGCGAAATTCAGCTTGAAAGTGAAACAGGAAAGGGCTCAACTTTTACGCTCTATCTAGGCATTGAGATCAGTGACAAAAGCGATGAGGATACGGGTTCCATGTTGCAGGATGCAGGACCGGAACCACAAATTTCACATTTCAAGACAAAGGTCTCCGATATCGAATCCATACCTGATGACCGTGAGAAACTGGAAAAAGGTGATAAAACCATATTGGTTATTGAGGACGACCAGGACTTTGCCAGGATCCTGATGAATCAATGTCACAAACATGCCTTCAAGTCTCTGGTATCGGCAACCGGAGAAGATGGACTGGAAGTGGCAGAAAAATATCTGCCTGAAGCCATTATACTGGATATCTACCTTCCGGGTATGAGTGGCTGGCATGTTCTGGATGCGTTAAAAAACAGTGTCCAAACCCGACATATTCCCGTTCATATAATTTCTGTTGAGGAAGTGACAATTGATGCATTCAAAAAAGGCGCTATCGGTTATCTGAGAAAGCCGGTAACGAAAGAACACCTGGAAGAAGCATTTAAAAAGATTGGAGAAGTGTTAGAGAAAAGTATAAAAGATTTGCTGGTTGTTGAAGATAATCTGGCTCAGCAAAAAGCTATCGTAAAACTTATTGAAAATGGCGATGTAGCGGTGACCATTGCCCGAAACGCTCGGGAAGCCATTGATGCTCTGAGGACCGGAAAATTCGATTGTATGGTTCTGGACTTGGGACTGCCGGATATGACCGGATTTCAATTGCTCAGTGAACTTGACAAAGACAAGGATATAATTATTCCGCCCGTCATCGTGTATACCGGAAAACAACTCACCAGGACTGAAGAAGCCGATTTGCGTCAATATGCAGAGTCGATCATTGTAAAAGGTGTGAAATCGGAAGAACGTCTGCTGGATGAAACCGCCTTGTTCCTTCACCGGGTCGTGGACAACCTGTCCCAGAAAAAACAGAAAATAATCACTGACATGTACCATAAGGACGATATGTTCATGGGTAAAAAGGTGCTTTTGGTGGACGATGATATGCGCAATGTGTTCGCCCTGTCGAAGATATTTAGAGAAAAAGGAATGAACGTGCTAAAAGCTGAAAATGGAAAGGCCGCCCTTGAATTACTGGAGAAAGAATCGGATATTGATCTCATTTTGATGGATATTATGATGCCGGTAATGAATGGATACGATGCCATAAAAGAGATAAGACTGAAGGGAAAATACAAGGATATACCGATCATTGCCCAAACTGCAAAAGCAATGAAGGAAGACAGGGAAAAAGTAATGGCTGCGGGAGCGAACGATTATCTGGACAAGCCGTTGAACATTGGACGATTGCTGTCTATGATGCGGGTGTGGCTCTATCAGTAGAAACTATTTCGTGGGCTATCCTATGGAAAAAACCGAAGTTGAAGAAATAGAGATCGACCTTTTGCTGGAAGCACTATTCCGTCGGTATGGCTATGATTTCAGGCGTTATGCCAAGGCGTCCATTACGAGAAGGATACGGCATTTATTGGAGAAATCAGGTCATAGGAGAATAAGCGAAATGATTCCGGAATTGTTATACGATAAGTCATTTCTTGAAAAGATCGTTTATGATTTCTCCATCACTGTAACCGAAATGTTTCGTGATCCCGGATTTTACCGCGCAATCAGAGAAAAGGTAGTTCCTTATCTGAAAACCTATCCCTTCATTAAAATCTGGCATGCAGGGTGTGCAACCGGGGAGGAAGTCTATTCCATAGCCATTGTTTTGAAAGAAGAGGGACTCTATGACCGGGCAACCATTTTTGCAACCGATTTCAATGATCCTGCCCTTACAAAAGGAAAAGAAGGGATATATTCATTAGAAAATATTAAGCAATACACATTGAATTATCAGGATGCAGGAGGAACTTGTTCATTTTCCAAGTATTACCACGCACAATATGATTCAGTGATTATGGATCAATCATTGAAAAAAAACATAACATTTGCCAATCACAATCTGGTGACCGATAGTACATTCAGTGAAATGCACCTTATATTGTGCCGAAATGTCTTGATTTACTTTAACAAAACGCTTCAAGACCGGGTACTCAGGCTCTTTCACGACAGCTTGATTCATGGAGGTTTCCTGTGTCTTGGCACAAAGGAAAGTTTTCAATTTTCCGATGTTCCGGGAGATTATGAAAGAATTGATAACAAAGAAAAAATATATCAGAAAAAAACGATATAAAGCAATTGTCATCGGCACTTCCCAGGGAGGCATGGCAGCGCTCACCCGGTTATTACCTGGTTTACCGCAAGATTATTCGATTCCCGTTATTATTGTTCAGCATGTTCATCCATCACAGGGAGAATCTTCGACAAAGTATTATGATGAAAGATGTGCATTAGCCGTAAAAGAAGCAGATGACAAAGAAAGTATTCAATCAGGACATATTTATTTTGCGGCTCCCAATTATCATTTGCTTATAGAAAAAGAAAAAATATTTTCTTTATCAATAGATAATAAAGTGAATTATGCCCGTCCATCCATAGATGTATTGTTTGAAAGTGCGGCAGATACATATTCATCCGATTTGGTTGGAATTATACTGACAGGCGCCAATAATGATGGCGCTCATGGATTAGATAAGATTAAGCAGAAGGGCGGCTTGACTATTGTACAAGACCCGGAGACTGCCGAATCTTCTTCCATGCCTCAGGCGGCGATTGATGTTGTAGGAGCAGATTATGTGATGTCGTTAGAGGAGATTAAGAATCTATTAATAGAATTGGGGAAAACATAATGGATTTCAAACAAAAAATTCTGATCGTGGATGACAGACCGGAAAACCTATATCTTTGTGAAAAGATTCTGAGCGAAGTAGATGCAGAGTTCATAAAAGCAACCGATGGCAATACTGCCCTTAAAGCGACCTTGTACAATGACTTTGCCCTGGCGATTCTGGATGTGCAAATGCCGAAGATGGATGGATATGAATTGGCAGAATTTATAAGAAATGAAGATAAGACCAGAGATCTTCCCATAATTTTTCTATCGGCAGTTTATACAGATGAGTCCCATATATTCAAAGGGTATGAATCCGGGGCAGTAGATTTTCTCACCAAGCCGTTCAAGCCGAAATTATTGCTGAGTAAAGTAAAGGTCTTTTTATCATTTGACCGACAAAAAAAATACCTTGAGGAATTGGTTGGGGAGATGAAAAAGACCAATGAACAGTTGAATCATGAAATTGCCGAGCGCAAGCAAGCAGAGGAGGCGCTACGAGAAGCTCATGATGAACTGGAACGTCGGGTGGATGAGCGCACTGCTGAACTGGTCATAGCAATTCAGCAATTGGGCCAAGAAATAGAAGAGCGTAAGCGGGCCGAAGAGCAAATACGTAGCCTCAGTCAACAACTTTTGAAGACGCAAGAAAGCGAGCGGCAAAGGCTTTCTCGTGACTTGCACGACACGGTGGGGGGAAACCTTTCTGCCTTAAAAATCGGCTGCGACACCCTGTTTGATGACCAGACAGAGCTCCCCCCCGGCATAAGGCAGAGGGTTTCAGAATTCTCCAAAGTACTTCAGGAATCCATCATGACTGTCCGCGATCTGTCTTATGATTTACGTCCTAGCAGCCTGGACCAGTTGGGACTGGTTGAAACCGTCCTCCATTACTGCGAAGATTTTTCAGAAAGAAACGCTCTGAAGGTGGACTTCTTTTCGGTCGGTTTGGATAACATAAAGCTGGATTTTGATACAGAGATAGCCTTATATCGCATCATCCAAGAAGGCCTGAACAATATTCAGAAGCACGCTGATGCCAGCCATGTCACTATCAGGCTGTTGGCCTGTTTTCCCGAAATCATCCTTCGCATCGAGGACAATGGGAAAGGGTTTGATGTAGAAAAACGCTCGGAGGAAGCCTTTCAGGAAAAACGCATGGGACTCCAGACCATGCGAGAGAGGGCCGCCCTGCTGAACGGGAAAATGAAGGTCGAATCTCACCTGGACAAGAGTACGAAAATCCTGGTAGAGCTTCCACATCCAGGCATAGAGTTACTTGGCATCCTCGACACCATGGAACCTGCACCATGACTCCATGTGGGTCTTGTATGTATCAATGATACCTTCACCACGCCCGACAAACATGTCCACGTCCAGGCCTAGCTGGTCTGTGTACCTCGGGAGAGTCTTCTCATGGATGCCGTCATCAGGTTTGGAGAGTTCGGATCATCCTGTGGACACGGAAAGCCAAGAACTTGAATCTCACTCCAGGTTACATCCCAAAACCAGAATGTCTTGAGGGAATGAGTTTGCCAAGGACGGGGCGGGTATTCACGAAGTGGAAGCCTGGAGGATATCCAAAGTTCTTGAAATTCGAAGTCGAACACGCTATTAATGAACCAAGCCTTGCTGATCCTGAGAATGGTCATATCAAGGAGAGATAACCTTTTGAAATAACAATATGTGCGCCTGTAGCTCAGTTGGATAGAGCAACGGACTTCTAATCCGTAGGTCGCAGGTTCGAATCCTGCCAGGCGTACCAACAAAAACGCAGAGTTATCCCCCCTACCCTACTCATCCCAACTCTTCACCCGATGTGTTGCGAGACACTTCTAGAAATCGGTTGTGGAACTAACGAAAACGCAGTGTGGCTTGCCCGACAGGACTTCATGGTGACAGGATCTTTTTTGGTGTCAGGTCACTGATGTTTCCTCGGGATGCTTTGCTGCCACCTCTTCACGATGTCTCCAGGATCAATCGCACCTATTCCCTTAACGGCAAAGAATTCATCAAGTTCGTACCGATTGCCGCACTGCCACCAATCTTTCAAGATCCTGCCTACTTCAGATTTGAACATCCAGTCATCACCGAGCGTTTGGCTGAGCATTTTTTCCATGGTGGCTTCAGCCATCCACGAAAGAACATAATCAAGGGCGTAAAATTCGGGCACAAGATCAAAGAGCTGAGTTTCAGGCCGATAGGAAAAACCTGTATGTTTTCTTAAAAGACGGGCGTACGCATCTCCGCTTGCCAGGTCGTTTTCTTTGAACATCTGATATTCGGCCAGAAACTTACTCGCGTACCTCCTGAAGACTGAAACGTCCTTCAATGCCTTATAATAAGTGATTTCTTCTATCGCCTTGGATGACAGACCCAACTGCCTTTCAAGAAAGCAAGGGGACAAGCACATATTCTGGAGCAAGAAGGCATAAGTTTCTGAGAGCGTGTTTGAGGTGAAAAAATCCTTTTCCGTCAGAGAAAGGTCTCGCGACGTGAATGCACTGCTAAGGCCATGACCCATTTCATGGAACAGGGTCTCCAGGTCGATCCAGCCGCCCTGTGGGTTCATGACCAGATGGGTCTCCTCTGGTATCCTCAAGAGAAAGCTCATGGCCTGAGCGCCCTTTTTGGACGAGTGATCGATGTGTAGATGTAGACCCTGAAGGTCTTTAACCTGTATGTCCCAATGATTGAAAAAATTGAGTTGGTCCACCAGGGGGATCTCACCTGGAAAAAGGTGGTCGAATTCCCCGAGTCCAAGAAGGTAGACAGCGTCAAAGCGGTTCAGTTCAGACAGGGGCGCCCCCAGGGACCTTTGCGCCCATGATTCCATGGACTCAAAGTACAACGTTTCTGTCTGCTCCAACAACGCCTGGAGCCTGGGGATATGAGCCTGGTATTCGACCTCCTTCTTGTCCTCGCAGTAGGCTGCATAATTGCTGTAACCGAATTTCTCGTCGAGTAATTTGAGGAGGTACTCCCAGAAGCTCAAGGCAAAGGGTTTCAAAAATTTGCATAGGCTCTTTGTCTCTTTTTCGAGGATGTGCCGCTTTTCAACATCGCTTCGCTTTTGGCACCACGAGAGAACATCCTTGAAGTAGATCTTTTCACCGTCAACATTGGCGGCTGCTCCCTTCATCCACATAAACAATTCATTCTCGTACGGGAAAAGACGGTATTGCAAGTAGTGTCCCAGGAGTTGGTGAAAAGTGCGCCTCCGTTTTTTGGTTGGGCCGCTCACGCTCCGTATTGCTCTTATGGCAGGAGGATTCAGGATATGAGAGAAACCCTCATATATACTGTGATCTGATGAAACGCCTTGGTTTCCCTGCCACAGGTTCAAGGCATGGGAGCTCAATCTGTAGTTCAGGGTCAAAAGGGCCTGCCCAATGGCCTCAAGATCAATGGAAATTTTTCTTTTGGTGTCTTCTTCCATAACAGGTCCTGGATCAGAACTCTATTTTTGGCCCGGCTTCCTCAAGCACACGCCGCCGCTGTCTCTATTTCAAGCAGCTTGTCCCAGTCGATAGATTTGAAGGTTCTGCTCAGGACATGGTCGTCGTCAACCATGTTGAGGGTTAGGTTTTTAAAGACCTTGCGGGCAATTTTGTGAAGAGGTGTCAAGGGGACCACATCATCGCCCTTTCCATGATAAATGATAACGGCAGTATCAGTCCTTTTCTTTAGATGAGGCTCAAATTCCTGAAAAACGAGGGCAGGCGCTAAAAGAATGAGCTTCTTGACCCTCTCTTGGTTGTTAAATGCATATATTGCAGCCATCAATCCCCCATAGCTTGAGCCAACCATGATCAAGGATGACTTTTTATAAAGGAGGCTGTTTAGTTTATTCATCCGCTGCTCAAGGGTCCCGTGAAAATCTTCGATGATCATGTCGGGGTATCTTTCCCGGAAGAATACGCCCTTGGTTCCTTTGCTGCTGCTTTCGAGGCCGTGAATAAATACTCTCGTAGCCATTTGCAAATAGTTCTTTCTTAAAAAGGCGTTTTCAACTCCAAAAATGCCATTCTAAGGCCCTAATTAGCCTAAATTATAAGCGTTTCTTTTGTAATTTCAAGTGCTTGGCATGGCCCGACCCGAGTATCAGACCATATAATTATATCTCCTTTTTCTTCCCTTGTCACCTTCATATAGACCCCCAGTTAGTCGAAATATATTTAGGGATTTCCTTACTTCACACCGTATTTTTGAAATCTACCAATCAGGGTCCCTGTCCAGCCACTCCATTATCTTCTCTGGCTTTTTAGCTTTGCCCTCTTTAGCAGCGATTTGTATTGCTCCAGGTCAAAGGTTCTTCCCTGCAAGGTGCTCACGACCAAGGCCGCAAGTATCGCGCCGATGAGATGTATTGTGTCACGGCGGGAAACCTTTTTCTTCCTCCTGTCTTATCCCTTTGTCCGTACTGATACAGATGACAAAATGTTGAGGTTCTATTAGGGCGTCGACAGTGTCCAGACGCTCGCTATCTTTAATGCTGAACGGGGTGGGCGGAACATTGCCGCATCCGATTATTTCAAACCCATTTGCCAGCCGGTATTTTTTGTTATGGAGAAGCCTAAGTAACCCGTGGCGTTATAGCTCCTCATAGTCAATTACGTCCCCACCTTTATCCCGATCGCCCACCTTTATCCCGTGCTCCGGGTAATCTGTTGCGGTTCAAGGCCTGGACCTGTTCTGTATGCCCTGCTGCGCCTCTTTGGCCAGAGCGCCCAGTGTCACCGTCGTGAGACTCCTGTCTCGGTAAAGTTCCATTTTGCTTGTCGATTCAAGGAGTTCTTCCAGGGCGCTTTGGGCCTCTTTTGCCCTGAGGGAGCCAAGGGTCCAGCAGATGAGCCCCTTTGAAACATCCCCTTCCGCGGGCAGGGCTTGAAGCAGGTCGGGGACGGCTTTGACCGTAAACTCGGGCCGTGCCTCCGAGAGCCTCCCTATACCCCAGTACGCCATTTGCCGAAGCTGCGGGTGTTCTATGTAATTGTTGCCCGAACCGAAGCAGTCGGGGTTCTGGATGTAGGAGATGAGCTGCTTATGGAATCTTTTGGCCAGCCGTTCGCTTTGCGCCATGACCTCGCCCATGGATTCAGAAATGCCCCACCCAGAATTGGAGGAATTTCTCTGCATGTTCCACAGGAACCGGCGCATCACGGCCAGGGCGTCGCGTATGTCTTGTTCCGCCATCCGAGACACCACCACGCCGAAAGCCGTGACGGCGTGCCATTTGATTTCAGGCGGGTGCAGCAGTAGGGAGAACAGAGGGCCGATTATTTTCCAGGGCGGGATGTCAAGCAGGGACTCAAGCCCCTTCTCCCAGTCAGGGGCCTTGAGAACCGCCAGCACCTGCCGCTTGAGCCTGCGAAAGTCCGCCAATGACGCCTCCCAGGATGTAAAGCAACAAAGGCTCACATCTTAGAGATTAAGTATTTATTTCTTGATATTGTTCACCTTGCCTCGGCAGTACACAACACAAAGAATGCTGTGGCAAAACACATCAGCAGCGCACTCATAGCAGTTCCTCTCTCCCCGAGCATCTAACACATGCAGTCAACACGTCATATTTAAAATGTTACCCTCCAGCTTCTTTCACACTTGAACAGTTACTTATTTACAAATGGATGTCCCGCTTTTTTCATTCTTCACCGTGTGCCCCGGAATGAATTTGTGAAAGCCTCTGGTGGTGGCTTTTCCTTCTGCATAGTCTTGGTGCCAGTCCGGGGGGACCGGCATTTCATCATAAAGGGCTTTTCTTTCAGCTTCCAGAAGCAGGCGCGGCTTTCCCATGAAATCAGCCGCGCACAGCACTTCCCGGCCCGATTCCATGGAAAGGCGGCGAAGCCACTCGAGCCCCTCTCTGTTTCTCAGGAGATGATGATCAAGAATCAGCCTATCGACCGAATTTGCCAGCCGCAATGCGTTTTCCCATGCCCTGTTTCTCTGCTTGGAACTCAGACGCTGAAGATACAGAGGCGGGCCGCCTGCGAGCAGGACATCCGGTTTCCACTCAAGGACAAGATCCACGGTATCATCGTCTAGAAGCTGAATGTCGGAGGCGTGTACGAACACGGTATGATCCTCAATTCTGGTCATCATCACTTTTTCGCCTGGCTCTTTTTTTTCCCCATGGGGTACGGGCGTGGAAAAAATGAAAGACCCGCGGCCCAACGTCCCTTCTTGCCATTTGGCATCCAACGACGCTTTGAGGGCAGATGAGCGGTTAAGCTCTTTGGTGGAAAGATATTCAGCCGTTTTTGCCCATACCCGAACACCCGGATTCAGATCTGCCACCTCAGAGACATCCAGCTGATAGGGGTTTGCATCCACAAGGGGAACATGGTCGCCGTGGTAGTGACTCAAGACGATGTCCGTGGCAAGTCTCCAGGCTTTTTTTATGTCTTCCCTGATGGCCTCGCCCACCGCAACCTGGGCCGGGTGCGGAGCGAAACCGTTACGAACATACCCCAGGGCGATGCCGGGGTCGATGAGTATCTTCCTTGCTCCGGCCTCTACGAAGCAGCACAGGCCTCGAACACCGAGAGATTCAGCCCCGATAATTTCTATTCGCATGTTGAAGATCCATTTTTCCCAATCCAACCGACGTAGGCGAAAACATTTTCGAGCCTAGCCTTCCCAGGCAATTTCTGCACGAACGTTCCCCATTCATTGCCCATCTGTCAAGAATCAAGACCCCTTTTTTGCAAAATGAAGCCACTGCATGATGGAGCTCCCCGCAGCAAGCTGCGGGGTATCAAAGCGGAATTTCGCCGTAGCCAAAAACCCGCCTTCGCTCTGACAAAGTTCGGCGCGGTTCGCCTTGCCTTCGCGCAGCGCAGGCGCTTGCGCCGCGTGTCATCCCTGCAGCAAGTCGCCGACGCGCCATAGCTTGGGCGACGG
>JAFGFW010000081.1 GCA_016930875.1 Deltaproteobacteria bacterium
CTAAAATACCCCTCCAGATCCGGAATCATCTTGGACATTTCTACTCCTGAGCGTCAGCGTTTACTGAACGCCGCAAATAAGTATCTCTACTTTGAATCCATGTTGTATGTTTATTTATGGACACCCCTATAAGCCTACCCCTGATGTCAGTCTTGTAAAATGTGTAGCTCTGACCCCGGCGTTTTTCTCAGAGCAGGTTTCTTGAAATCATCATAAGTGAATTTTCCCATCTCCGCGGCCCACGAGGACGGCGAAAAGACAAAGTCCATGATGAGCAACCAACCGACAAAAAAAACTAACCGCTTCATAGGCTCCCTCCTAGCAAAGAAAACACTTTCAAATCAACCTTTTTCGCTAACGACAAAGCCGCTTGGCTGCAAACCAGTGGACGATGACGTTCCCGCAATTTTGGCAAGATACGAGTTGCCAAGCTTCTCAATGTGACCGCTTATGCTGTCGAAATAGTTCAGGTGGACCTGCTCTTCGTCAATGGCCACTTCAAAAAGTTTCATGGTTGTGCTGTCGCCATTTTCTCGGCATATCAAAAGAAATTCGTTGTAAGCGGCAATCGCAATGTCCTCTTGGGTCGCGTCGAAGGAGAAGACAGTCTTGACATCTTGTCCTTTTTCAACCTTGCCGGAAAGTTCCGTGGTGGGCTCTCCACCCAGCTCTTTGATACGTTCTGCAAACATCTCCGCGTGGCGCATTTCATCGATCGCTATCAATTTGACATTGGCCGCCAATTCACCATAATCCATGTCGTCCAAATTATAGTGCTGGCTCATGTATTGATGAATGGCCTGTAATTCCATGGCCCGCGCTTTATTTAGCACTTCAATAACCTTTTTCTTTCTTTCTTCTCTGGACGTGGTCATAGTTTTCCTCCTTTCGTGATTATCCTGCATTGAAAATTTATACTTTACTTTGCGTTTTCAGGCCGTTAGCTTGGTCCGACCCGGCGAAGTAAACCTATAATCCAATGGACGTCCCCCAACTCCTTCCCGAATTGCGCAGGTAACCCAAAAACTCGCGGTTGCCGAAAATATTGGCCTGCAAATGGCGCAGCCGTCCCGCCAAAGCACCTTCTCCTTCGGTTTACCTGAGGTTGAACTCGCGCACTTTTTGATAGAGCAAATCATCAAAATAGAGCGATGCCCGCGCAGCCCGCTCGCCCGGCGAGCCTGCACTATTGTCAAAACCCCGCCGCGCCTCCGCTTCAGCTCGGGACACGAGCGCCCAGCCGATCTGTCGGGCATACTTTAGGATCCGAATTTGAACCGTCTTATGCTCGCCGGGCTTGGGCATGATGGCGCCGTTCTGACCTTTGTGGATATTAGATTATCAGTAAATCCCGTTGTGGACCGGCAAAGGGTATTTCATGATCCACAAATGGCATTGTGGCTCACAGGTCATCCACAAAAAGGATGGAAATATGGAATAAAACCAAATCAATGCATTTTGTGGATAATAAAAATGTGTTTCGTTATCCGTAAATGACTTTGTGAAGAATCTACGGTCTTCAAAAAACGTCAGTTCCCTCTGCCAAATTCAACAATTCCCGAAAAGCGAATACAGCTGGACGACGACCCTTGGGCTCTCTCAACACGCGAAAAAACCCATTGTCCCGCAATGTTTTCAGCATCTTTTTTGCCGTGTGTTTCGGGATTCCCCCTTCTGACACAAACGCAGGTGTTTGGAAAATCGGACGCATAAACAAGAAATCCAGGGCCTTGACGGCATATTGCGAGCGCGTCAGCTCAACAATCCGAGCTTTCTCTGCCTCGTAAAGGCTCAAGATGTCTGTGGCCTTTTGATGGTTTTCCTTGGCCTGCTCGGTCAAGGCCTCCAAAAAGAAGCAGCACCAGCCTGTCCAGTCGTTATCCCGCGAAACTGAAAGTAGCCGTTCATAGTAAATATCGCGCCGGGCCTCAAGATAGGCGCTGATATAAAACATCGGGCTCTGAAGCGTTTTGATGCTATAGAGGAATAAGGGAACAAACATCCGCCCCAATCGTCCGTTCCCATCCAGAAACGGATGTAGCGCCTCGAATTCGGCGTGAAGGATGGCAAGCTGCACCAATTTGTCCGCCGCGTTTGCGTGTATGAAGCGCTCCCAGCGGTCCATGGCCGGGGGCAGCTTCTCACTGGAGATGGGCACATACTTTGCCTCCTCCATGGAGCAGCCCGCCGGTCCGATCCAATTAGGAACCCTGCGATACGCCCCAGGGGCCTTGCCCTGACCGCGCACCCCTTCCATGAGTATCCGATGCGCTTCCTTCATCACCCGCTGACACAAGGGCAGATCGTTGAGCAATTCGACCGCACGCCACATGGCCTTGCGGTAGTTAATCACCTCGTGAATATCCGCTGTTTTATCTGCGACCGCCTGATCTGGGACAAGGCCGGCCTCAAACTTCAGCACTTCCGCCATGGTCGCCTGGGTGCCTTCAATGCGCGACGACAGCACGGCTTCCTGGGTCATCAGCGGCGACAGCATAACGGCAGCATTCGGCACGGCAGCCAGGGTCCCATCATAGCGCGCCAAGGCCGCGCTCGCCGGACCGATCAATGGAATCAATTGCTCCCACTTAATCTCCTTAGGAGGAAAACCACCCTCATGATAGCGTATCGGTTTCTTCGGCATATTTACCTCGTTACGTCTCGTTGCTTTCCGTTTCCAACCCCAATTCAGAAAGGTCCACATCATGCACCCGAATCTCGGCGGTCATGAGCTGGTGGAGGAGGGTGCGGAAGTGGTCGCTCATTGCATCTCTTTTGCGTCTTGCAACATCCTCAAGTTGAATCACTGCATCTATCGCTCCAGCGATGTCATCCTGCTCTTCAGGGGACGGCTTTGCTGTTGGCAACACATTGATAGCGCTCTTGTTGAATTTGGCATTCACTGCATAGGTTTGGAGTCTCACGAAGTAACCCGATTCTCTCAACCAATTCAAGAAATAATACAGGAAACGTCCGTTGACGTCATCCTTTGGTCGTATTCTGAGAATAAACGATGAGTGTGTATATTCTCCATCGAGGTCAAAGTACGCTGTTTTCCCGACATGCTCTTTACTTCCGCTACGCCAGTTGAAAAGCAAGTCCCCACTTTTTAGAAGCGTTTGATAGTGCCGTTTAGTATGAAGGTCAAAGTAGTTGATCTTCTCTAAGTCGAAATTCCCATCAAGAGTGATGTTCTTGTTCGTAAGGATTCTTGTCCCAATAGGGTCGAAGTTGTTCGCCACAGATGCTTGAATGCCGTAGATATTAACCCGGCAATGAAATAAACGAATTATGCTGCATAGGCGATTCTTGGATCTTTGAAGTACTTTTGCACTCTTGTTGGCCGTTTTTAAAGCATTCGTAAATGAGAGACCGCCTTCTTTTTCAATTGCTTCTTCGTTCTCGCGGGAACCCGGGAATGTACACCGGCTTTAAGGTCACAATTCAAATACTCATCCGGGTTGAGTTCAGGGGAATAGGATGGAAGGAAGAAAAGCTCAATTTCGCCCTTGTGCTCTTCCAGCCACTTCTTAACCAACTTACTGTGATGGACATGCAGATTGTCAATAATCAAAAAGATCTTATGACCCACGTCTTTGATCAACCGCTTCAGAAATTTGATGAAAGTCTTTGCATTCATGGTGTCGTGGTAGAGCATGAAGCGGACCTTGCCTTGATTTGTGATAGAGAAAATCATGTTGATTCGCTCGCGCTTGGCTGGAGGGCGAATCGCCGGAGTCTTCCCTCGGGGGGCATAACTTCTACCATGCTGGCAGTCATTGCAAAGCCCGGTTTCATCTCCCCAATGAATTTCGGCAACCTCTTTCTTGGCCTTTTGGGCAATTGCCGGATACTGCTCATCCAACCACTTTTTGACGGCTTTCGGATTTTGCTCATAGGCCTTGCGCAATGGTTTTTGAGGGGTGAAGCCCCAGCGTTTCAAATATTCACCCACTGTGCGAATCGGCATCTCAATCGCCCACAGCCGTTTGATCAACTGCTGAACCGCTATTCTGGTCCACAGGGCAAATGGCAGTTTGAGTTGATTTGGGCATTTGTCTCGCATCGTTTGCTTGAGTTGCCTTTCCTGGTCCCGGTTCAGGGTTCGACAACTACCGACTTTGCGCCCCCTTTTCTTTGCCTTAATGCCCTTGTTACCCTCTCTTTCGTAAGCCTTGTACCATGCGCAGATAGTGGTGTGACAAACGCCGAGAATTTCCTCGATCTCTTTGTGCTTCCGGCCTGCTTTGCGAAGCCTAATGGCCTGAAACCTGATTTGCTCTTGTACCTCTGGTTTAAGCTTTCTTGTATCTGTCTTTTCCATGATGCCCTATATAGCACATCGCAAAGAAGATTAATATAAATAATTGCCGGGTTAATAACTTGGTCCGACCCGGGAAAGCAAACCTATAATCCAATGGATGTTATATATTGAAATAGCAGGAGATTACACCCCTAAGGGTAGTAAAATAAAAAGTTATTATCGCCTTGTAAAAAAAGAAATAACCTCCTATAGCATAGTGTAAGCGTAAGATAAACCACTACACACAAAGGAGGTTATTATGGAAAGAGACATTAGCAGAATCGAGGCGTTTCGTCAATTCAAGGAACAGGTCAGGGGCTCTGAGAGGTATCTGATTGTGGGGTTGGTTGCTCTTCCTCACATTACCAGATTGCCTGTCATGTCC
>JAFGFW010000082.1 GCA_016930875.1 Deltaproteobacteria bacterium
AACTTGTAATATTGGAGGGCTGGGGACATCCCCCGTACCCTCAAATGCTAACTCTTATATCTAAATTCCAGTATACAAGGCATTTTTGGCATTTCCACGCAACCAACTATGGCATAGCCAATGACTCTTTCAGCCGTCCGCCTGCGGGCCGTAGCCTTCGGGCTCTCCGCCATAGGCTTCAGCCCGCAGGCCGACGGAGAGCTCGTAAACAAGGCTACTTCCCGGCCTTCGTAGCCGTTGCCACTTCGGCGGAGTAGGCTGGCGAAGTCGGCGACCTGGCCCAGAGGACCAGGTTTTCCATAACCAGGACTGTTACGGCGAATGTTTTTCTATAATGGCTTCGATATCCTGATGCAGTTTTTTGAGATACTTTACATCCTCAGATGTCAGTGGCTGGTCCAACAGCAAATCGGGTCTTTTCAAAAACGTCCTCGCCACCGAAGCCTGTCGCCTCCACTGCCTGATAGCCTCGTGGTTCCCAGAGACCAAAACGTCCGGCACCTGGGCCTTCTCAAAAGATCTTGGCCGGGTGTACTGCGGATGTTTCAGCAGGCCTGTTGAGAAAGAGTCCTCGTCGGCCGATTCTTCGTTCCCCAAAGCACCTGGGATTAGCCGGCTTACCGTATCAATAACAACCATGGCTGCCAGTTCACCGCCGGTCAGGACATAATCACCAATGGACAGTTCTTCGTCCACAAGGTCCTGGCAAATCCTCTCGTCAATCCCTTCATAGCGGCCACAGATCAAAATAAGCCCTGCAAATCCTGCCAACTCTCTGGCCAGTCCGTGATCAAGAAGGCTACCCTGTGGCGTGAGCAAAACCGTGTGAGCCTCAGGATACTTCCCCTGGGCATGCCGAATGGCCTCTGCCATGGGTTCTGGCTTCATCACCATGCCGCAACCACCGCCATAGGGACGGTCGTCCACAGTACGGTGACGGTCACTCGCAAAATCTCTGATATCTATCGTCTCGATAGATATGCGGTGGCTTTCAACAGACCGCTTGACGATGCCTCCCACCTGCAAGGCGGAAAACATTTCAGGAAATAGCGTGAGGACCGTAAAATTCATTCGTCAATCTTCCAATCCTTCAGGAAGATCGACCTTCAGGGTTTTGTGTTTCAAATCAATATCGACCACCACCGAATCGATGGCTGGAATTAACACCTCCTTCTTGCCGTCTTGAACCACATAAACGTCGTTGCTTCCTGTGGGAAAAATCGCTTTCACACGCCCCAGACGTCGGTTTTCCAGTGTGAAAACCTCCAACCCCATGATCTGGTAAGAGTAATAGCTACCTTCTTCAAGTTGAGGCAACGATGCCTCGTCAACACAAAGCTGGCAGCCTATCCACTGTGCTGCCGCTTCAACGGAGGCTATACCATCTAAGGCGAGAAGGATCACGCTTTTGTGCGGACGGGCGGACACTACGCAGAACTTTCCGCAGCACTCCCCTTTTCGGCTGAGCACTAACTCCTTGCCCGGCGCAAAGACCTCAATGGAGTCCGCGTGGGAAACAACCTTGAGGTGGCCCTTAATCCCGTGGGTACCAACTATCTTGCCTACAGGGAGGCGGGCATCCTCTCCCATGGAATCCTACTCGATGATCTCAAGTACAGACCTTTTCTTGATTTTGGCCGAAGCCGCGCTCAGGATCGTCCGTATGGCACGGGCCGTTCGGCCCTGTTTCCCAATGATTTTCCCGAGATCATCCTTGGCCACCTTCAGCTCCAGGACTGATGTCTGCGATCCTTCCACTTCGGAAACCTCCACTGCTTCCGGATGATCCACCAGCGCTTGAGCAATGTACTTGATCAGATCCTTCATCTCCCGACCTCCTCACAGCATGAAAAAGAAGCGACGGCAACTAAGCTGGTTTAGAAAAACTCCATTAAGTATTAGGTCTTTTCGAAAAGAAACCATGCTCTTTCAGCAGACTCTTCACGGTTGCTGTCGGGATGGCCCCCTTGTCAATCCATGTCTTAATGCTATCTCGTTTCAAAGTCACGGAGGCAGTCTTGCCAAGGGGATCATAGGTTCCCACGAGTTCGAGAAATCTCCCATCCCGAGGGGCTTCGTTGGAAGCCACAACGATTCGATAAAACGGCTTTTTCTTTGCGCCAAACCTGGCCAATCTGATCTTAACTGACATCCGACACTATTCCTCCTTAGAACGGCAAGGCTCCTCGACCAAAAGGGCGAAAGCCGCCTTTGTTCAACTTCTTGATCATCTTTTGCACTTGGACATAATTCTTTAGGAGCTGGTTCACCTGTTGGACCGTAGTTCCGCTTCCCTTGGCAATTCGTTTGCGCCGACTTGCGTTAATAATCTGGTGCCTCCGGCGTTCCTGAACAGTCATAGAATCAATAATGGCTGTAATGCGTACGAATTCTCTTTCGTCCACCTTGAACTGTTTCATCTGTTTGAGCTTTCCCATGCCGGGAATCATGGCTAGGATCTCCTCCATGGAACCCATCTTTCTAACCTGCGCCATTTGATCACGGAAGTCTCCCAGGGTGAACTGGTTTTTTCGAAGTTTCTCTTCCAGTTCGCGCGCCTGCTTTTTATCAACAGCGCTCTGGGCCTTCTCAATGAGGGTGAGCATATCACCCATTCCCAGTATCCTGGATGCCATACGGTCTGGGTGAAAAGATTCCAGGGCGTCCAATTTTTCACCCACGCCCACAAACTTGATGGGCTTTGAAGTCATTGCCTGGATCGAAATGGCTGCTCCGCCTCTGGCGTCACCCTCCATCTTCGTGAGTATGACGCCACCTATGTCAAGGACATCATCAAAGGCCTTGGCCATATTGACGGCATCCTGGCCGGTCATGGCATCGGCCACCAAGATGATGTCAGAGGGCTGTACAGCCTCCTTGATGCGTTTGAGTTCGGCCATCAGGCTCTCATCAATGTGAAGGCGGCCCGCTGTATCTATCAAAAGGGTATCACGGGATTCCTGACGGGCTTGCAGGAGGGCATTCCGGCAAATATCCACTGGATCCATGTCGTCCGTGGCCGGAAAGACCGGAATATTCAGCTCATTTCCGAGTTTCTCCAACTGTTCAATAGCTGCCGGGCGATAGATGTCAGCCGGCACCAGATAAGGCCTTCGATTTTGTCCCGTCAAGAACCTGGCCAGCTTGCCGGCCGTTGTGGTCTTGCCTGAACCCTGCAGGCCCACGAGCATGACAGGCGCAGGCTGGCCAATGAGTTTCAGCCCTTCATGCCTGTCTCCCATAAGCTGCGCCAACTCTTCATTAACAACCTTCACAACTTGTTGCCCTGGTGTCAGGCTGGCCAACACCTCCTGGCCGACGGCACGCTCCCTGATGGATGCCAGCAACTGTTTTACAACCCTATAATGGACGTCGGCTTCAAGAAGGGCGATGCGAACCTCTTTAAGCCCGGCATCAATATTTTTCTCGGTTAACTTGCCGTGTCCCCTAAGTTTCTTGAAGGTCAAGTTCAGTTTGTCAGTCAGGTCTTCGAACATGGCGTTTCCTATTGTTTGTAAAACCTGTTATAATTATTATTCATTGCTTCCTGTGTCAAGAGAATATTTTTCTTAAAGACTTTAGGTGTGAAGCGTTCATGCCATGTCAGATCAGCACGACATAAAGAACTTTACCGAGAAAACCTTTACGGATTGGCTTCAGGCGCATGACATCGCGCCCTATCGGGCCGGCCAGATCCTCCGGTGGACATACCACAGAAACGTCAGTCAATTTTCTCTGATGACAGACCTTTCCAAGGACTTCAGGCAGTGGCTTTCCGGAAGACTCACAATAAGCCGTCTTGACCCTGAACTGATTCAGGCTTCCAGGGATGGCTCAAAAAAATACCTTTTCTGCCTTAAGGACGGCCATCATGTCGAAAGCGTGTTGATTCCCGAGCGGGGTCATCGGACGCTCTGTATCTCAAGCCAGGTTGGATGCGCTTTGGGGTGCAAGTTCTGCCTCACCGGCAGTGGCGGATTCGTGCGCAACCTGAAACCTGCAGAAATTGTGAACCAGGTCTGCGCTGTTCGAAATGATCTGGCACACCCGAAGTCCCTGACCAATATCGTGTTTATGGGTATGGGGGAACCCCTCGCCAATTATGAGAGCGTAGTGCAGGCCATCGGCATCATTACCGCCAACAACGGCCTGCAGTTCTCAAGTCGCCGCGTAACCCTTTCCACGGCAGGACTTGTCCCAAAGATAGGCGACCTTGGACAAGACGTCACGGTTAACCTTGCTGTTTCCTTAAACGCGGCAGACAACAAGACCAGAGATTATTTGATGCCCATCAACCGGACGTACCCATTGGAAGCGCTTCTTGGCGCATGCAGCCGGTTCCCCCTGCCCTCTCGGCGCATGATCACTTTCGAATATGTCCTGATCTCCGGCGTAAATGACAGGGCTGAGGACGCCGGCCGTCTGGCAAGGCTCTTGAAGCCCCTCCGGGCGAAGATCAACCTCATTCCCTTCAATCCCTTTGAGGGGAGCCGATTCAAAAGACCTGACGAGGCCACCATCCTGGCTTTCCAGAAAATCCTCACAGATAATCATTACACGACTCTGATACGCCGAAGCAAAGGCGGGGACATTGGCGCTGCTTGCGGACAGCTTCGTGTCTAGAAAAGGTGTTGCTCTTTTACTGTCAGGATAATTGTGCTATAGGAAGCCGAAAAAATGGCGGACTTGATGATATCGTTTTAGGATCTATAGATTATTGTGAAACTGACTAAGCTGGCGGTGCTTCAATCACTTTTTGTTTCCGGGTTAGTGGTCTCAAACATCATTGCAGCCAAGGTCATTGTTATCTGGAATCTGGTCGTGCCTGCCGCCGTCATCATCTATCCGTTTACGTTTCTTCTCACTGATATCATTGGTGAAACATACGGAAAAGACGAAGGCAATCGAACTGTATGGTATGGATTCTTGGCCTCCATTTTCGCCATGATAATCATCTATGCCGGCATGCTCCTGCCAGTAGCTCCATTCATGCAAGAGAAGCAGTCGGCCTACGAAATACTTCTGGGGCCTAATCGTCGCATTGTGCTGGCATCGTTGCTTGCCTACCTGTGTTCCCAGAAACATGATGTATGGGCCTTTCATTTTTGGAAGAACCTGACTGGAGGCCGACACAAATGGTTGCGAAACAACCTGTCGACCATGACCAGTCAACTTGTGGACACGGTTATTTTTATCGGGATTGCCTTCTGGGGCGTAGTCCCCCATCTTGGAAAAATGATCTTGGGGCAGTACATAATTAAGGTGTTGATTGCTTTGCTCGATACGCCGATCTTTTACGCTCTGACCATGAAAAGGAACCAGCATGGATATGTCGGATATGCAGAAAAAACTGCTGGCCGGAGTTGAAAAGCCTGACAAGGTGGCCCGAGACGTCCTTGCAGCGCTGGACTATGCATATGGCGCCCAAAGGGACATTGAGATCAAGATCGACCAGCCTGAATTTACGTCTTTGTGCCCCATTTCAGGCCTTCCCGACTCTGGGTGTATCACTATACGTTATTTACCGAAGGACAAGATTGTTGAACTTAAATCCCTGAAATACTACCTGCTGCAATATCGCAACGTCGGCATCTTCTATGAACATGTGGTAAATCGCATTTTGGAAGATCTGGTTTTTGTCCTTGACCCCAAGTTTGCAGAGGTCGTTGGGACCTTTACGCCCAGGGGCGGCATCAAGACCACGGCACGCGTTGAGTACAAGGAGAAAGGATAGGGGAATCGTGGGCAGAAAGACATCTAATCTCGCGGTGTTTTTTCTTCTGGGCTGCTTGCTAATCACCGGCTGCGCCACAACGAAAAAAATTGCCGGCGACATCATGGGCAAAAGCAGAGATCTAAAGAAAAAGATTGCATTTCTCCCGACTCTGAGCACCTCGAGTTACGGGGGCGAGGATTTTCGAAAGGCGGCTGGCGCTGAGCTTAGGTGTTTTCTGGGCCGCAGTTGCGAGGGGCTGTGCATCATGGATTCCCGCAAGATCCGAGAGGCCTTGAAAGAGATGCCTCGCATTGAATCAGGCCGGATCGACCACTTAGCCCTTGCCGAGTTTGGCAGAATCCACGGGCTCAGCGCTGTGGTCGAGCAAGGAATTTCAGAGGTTCAATGTGTCACGGACAAACGCGGCATCTGGGGATTCAGAGAAACCTGTTTGCTTATGAGAGTCTCTTTTCGTGTGAGGGCCTATGACATTGAGACAACCTCAATGCTGTTCGATGAACTCGTCCGGGAAGAAGTGGAGGTCTCAGAAGATGCCTGGCAAAGAGTTAGAGGTTCTAACGAGTACAACAAAGAAATTGCACACTCCATTCTTGACAAGATCACGCCCAAGATTGGGGAAATGATCTGCAGGCGTTTGGCCGAAGTGCCCTGGAGGGGCTACATCATCAGTAGCTCTGATGGCATATTTACCCTTTCAACCGGCATTGATGTGGGACTTGCCGCTGGGGATATTCTGGAGGTCTTTGCAATGGGCGAACCGGTTAAGGGCCATGGAGACGGCGTCTATTTGATTTCAGGTCCCAAGATCGGTGAAATCAAGGTCACGGAAATCCGAAGCCAACAGGCCGAGGCCATTCGCATCTCCGGCAGCGATCTTGAAAACAGTTGTTGCATCAAGTTGAAACCCTAAACGGTTCCCAGAATTCGATAGATAGGCATCGGCCTGTCCAAGCCTTTGACACGTACAGTAGGAGGCAACTTCTCGGCTACAAATTGCTCTAGCGCTTCCATATAGGTCGTCTCACTCACCAATATCTCGCCCCCCCTGGCCATTTTCTCAAGACGAGCCGCGATATTGACAGCCATTCCAAAGGCCGTGTATTCCCTTTTGCGCAGCGAACCAAACACTCCGGACACTACCTCACCGGTGCAGATCCCTATGCCTACGTTCAGATGAAACCCGTTTCTTTGCCGCAACTCTTCGCTGATGGCCCGGCTCGTTTTCTGCATCTCGATGGCCGACCCAATGGCTCTGACAACGTCGTCATCGTGGGACACGGGAGATCCGTAGATCACCATTATGCAATCACCCATGTGTTTGTCCACGGTGCCGTTATGCCGATATGCTATTTCTCCCAACGGAGTAAAATAGTGATCGTTCAAAAACTCAGCAATCTCCTCTGGAGGAAACTGCTGAGACATTCCCGTGAACCCTCTAATGTCGCTAAAGAGAATCGTCACTTGCTGCTTTCTCGGGGTCATGACCGTGGGGTCGCTCTTGATCTCCTTGTATACCTGATCAGAAACGAACTGTCTCAGCCGTTTCTTGATCATAATGTCCTGAATTCTATTCCTTAGTTCAATGTTATCAAAGGGTTTTGTGAGGAACCCATCAAGGCCCTCGTTGGTGGCCCGAATGGCGCTGTTCATGGTGGCATAGCCCGTAAGGAGTATGCGGGTGATTTCAGGATTGATGGAAGAGATAAGGGCGAGGGTTTCCAGTCCATCCAGTCCGGGCATTTTGTAGTCGGAGATAACAACACCGATCTGTGAAAGGTATTGTTCAACCAACTGGATGCCCGTCTCCCCGTCTTCTGCTGTGTAGACAGTGTATGGTTCCTTCTTGAGTGCCCGCTTCAGCGACCGCCGCACCCCTTCCTCATCGTCGATGAATAGAAGACTGGTCATCTTTCCCCCTCGGCATATTAACGTATCTCAAAATATCAGACATATTGTCAGGCCGATTCCTGTCCGCAGAGCAGTGCCCTGGAATTTTCTTCCGTTTTTCAGCGCAGGTGGGGCTGTATTGCCACATGATAGATATGAATGATGGAGCCTGATAATATCATTAGTGGCCTCCTTATAGTCAGGGTTGGCGGGTCACGGGAAACCGCGAGAAAACCTTTTAGACCCAGCGAAAAGGGATTTGGGCAAAACCCGTTAAAGCTTGGCGGTCCATATCATGGAAGTGTTCTTTTGTCTAGATTTCAAATCGAAGGATATTGGGCGATAGTGATTTTGTTCTTCAGGTGCTGGAAGAATCGGAAGAGAGATTTCAACGCTATTATGAGTTAAAGCACTTGGATTATTATCTTAAGACAGTAGAGGACCGAGTCTGTCAAATATTTAACGTAGGCAGGAAAGACATTTATTCCGGTAGCAGGGAAAAGATAAAGGCGGAGGCAAGAGGGTTATTCTGTTATTGGGCGGTGAGGGAATTGGGATACGCGTTGACGGACTTATCCAGGCGTCTCGGGATGACCCAGCCCGGAGTGGGGTACGCCGTAAAGAGAGGCGAACAGAATGCTCAAGTAAACAACTGTTAGCTCACAGAAACTTAGTTATCTATTTATGCCCGTCCCTCCCCTGAACCTTGGCCACGCCCCGATGCAGAGCGGGGTTTGCTCCTCCTTTCGAAGGCCGGGCCTTTCCCACGGGAAAGGCCCGGTGACGGCCCGGTACGCCGTTTTGTCAATCCACGGTGACAAAGGGCTTGATCTGCTCCAGGGTTTTCTCGCCGATCCCCTTTACGTTCGTCAGATCCTCCAGCCTTTGAAATGAGCCGACTTGCTTGCGGTAGTTGATGATGTTCTGCGCCGTTTCATGGCCGATCCCTTTGATTCGAGTCAGGGTTGACAGATTTGCCTCGTTCACATTGATCTTGTCCATGGTGGCTTTCTGCGCCAAGCCCTCTTGGGCCTGTTCCGCTTTTGCACTGCCGGCCTCGGCGGCCTTTGTCATGTCTGACTTGGCTTCGGAGACTCCCAGGTCGTCCTTGGCACCCGCCGGCACCCCTACCAAAAGGGCGAAAACCCCTATAAGAGCGATGATGCATATGGTTGTTCTTTTTGCTTTCATTTTCTCCTCCGTTTTGTTTTCTTGTAGGAAACAGGCCATGCTTCCCGGTCTTGGAGTAAGCCCACGGAAGTCGTCTCACCGGACTCGGCTTTGGCACTGGACCTCCGCAGCACCCTGCCCCGGCACCCGGTGGAACAACGCCCCCCTGTTTCACCTCCTTTCCAGATTGGTGATTACCTTCTGTTGTTCCGTTGAACCGGGCTACATCCTGTGAACGAAATTTATTGAAGAACAGCCTTTAATCCCTCCATAGCAAGCGCCATGCCAAAGGAGAACACCCTGTTGGAGCTTTTCGCGATGCGCCGCTTTTTCAAATGATTTCAAAATGATCGGCACGAACACCCTCAAGATTCAACCCCTTTTTGACCTGAAACCCGCTGCCTTGGAAGCCATATTGTGAAGGGGAATCCCTACACAACGGCCTGCGGTGGCCTGCGGCGTGATCCCTACCGCCTTGTTGCGTCTGGTATTTCTGAATGCAGGGTGCGCCCTACACCTGGAGAGGAGGCACGCGACTCAGAAAACCAGCAGGAAAGCGCATTCGGTTCTTGATCGGCAAGGCCCAAAAAACTGAGTTTTTGACCGGTTAATTCAACACTAGGCCCGCCTGGAGTCGCAGCCGCCGTTGGGCCGTGATTGTTCGATATGAATGGATTTCTATACACATCAGACGGGGGAGAAGGCCCGTCGGGAACAACGCCTGGTACCGGCAGCGCCTACGTGGCAAACTGGGTCTTTCCCCCTCAGCATATTAACCTACCATCAAGTTTCAACGCCCATGGTCTGCAGCTCTTGAAAATATGTGCAAACCGCATCTATCATTTCCTGCCGAGATTTCAGACGGACAATAGCAATTCTAAAAGCGCTGCACCTTGGAAGACCTTTGACAAACCAGGCAAGATGGCTTCGCATCATTCGCACCGCCCGTGCTTCTCCAAAATGATCTACGGCATATTTAAGATAACGCAATATCACTCGAAGGCGTGCGGATAGATCGGGGACCTCGGGATGACGCCCGTTAATCAGATCAAGGGCCTGGGTAAAGATCCACGGATTTCCCACGGCGGCTCTGCCGATCATTACCGCGTCGCAAGCGGTTTGCCGCAGCATTGTTAGCAAGTCCTCCGGCTTGCGGATGTCACCATTGCCTATAACCGGAATGGAGAGACCATCTTTCATCCGGCCAATCAATGACCAATCGGCCCTGCCGCCAAACCCTTGCACGGCGGTCCTGGGATGAATGGCCACAGCATCCACCCCGGAGTCTTCGGCAATACGAGAGACTGTCATGGCCTGATCTCCGGAAGGGTCCCAACCCGAGCGGATCTTAACTGTTAGGGGCAAGCTCACCGCCTTGCGCACTGCCTTTAAAATCGACTCAAGCCGTCTCGGTTCACGCATCAAAGCCACTCCCGCTCCCTGTCGCACTACCTTTCGGACTGAACAACCCAAATTGATGTCGACTAAATCTGCGCCATGGGCCTGGGCAATTTGGCCAGCCTCCTTCATCACACTGGGGTCTGCCCCAAATATCTGGGCTGAAATGGGGCGCTCTGCAGGATGACTTTTGAGAAATTCAAAGGTCTTCTGCCCACCGTGAACAAGACCGTTCGAGCTGACCATTTCAGTCACAACAAGGGCACATCCTGCTTCTTTGGCCAACCGTCGAAAAGGGAGTTGGGTGATTCCGGCCATGGGAGCCAGAATGAGCTGATTGTCTAAAACTAAGCTCCCGATTTTCATGAACACTGATAAAACACAAGGTCCAATATTTCAACTCAAAAGCATCACGTCCCTACATATTGAACAAGCTTCCCCTTAATAATACCATATATAGTATAATCTTCTTGACATGGGAAACCGATTCGTCGTAGGGCAGAGACTGCGTAAATTATCACAGGGTGGCTTTCATGGCGCTTCAGATGCGAAAAAAATGGCTCTATGTTCTGGCAGTGTTGCTGGTAGTCCCAGCAGGTCTTTGTCTCCGTGAAATCTATTTTGCCGAACGCAGCATGTCCACCCGCTGCGTTGCGGCCTCAGTAGCAGAAGCAAGGACTTACCCTGCAAAAAAGGAACTGCCCTCTACGCGGCGAATTCTGGGGGCACAGGTCTTGGTCTTTGAGTCGAGAAATTTTCAAGAGACAGAAAAGAATTTTGTGAATCTTAAGAAAGCGGGGGTCAATACCGTCATTGTACGCGCCTTTCAAAACCATGGCGACAGGGCGCATTATTTTACCCGGCCTCGGAAAAAAGCGGGGGTCTATTTTGAGACGTCACATGCACCGGTCGTAGATCCTGTTTTGACAAAAATCGTATCCATCGGGCACCATCACGGTATCAAGGTCTTTGCCTGGATGGAGACCCGCAAGATGCCGCTTCACCTGCCTGATCCCGAAGCTTCCAGGGCTCTTGCGTATTGCTTTGAAACGCAAGCCTTTGAACCGATCGCCATGTGGAGTATCTTTGATGAGTCTGTTGAAAAAAAGCTCATAGGCATTTACAAAGACGTGGTTAGTTCGGGCGTTGATGGCATTCTGATCCAAGACGACCTGATCATGTATCAGTATGAGGATTTCAGTTCAAAGGCCGTGAGCTTGTTTGAAAGACAAACCGGCAAGGCGCTCAATCCCCGAGCCCTTTACGGCAACGTCTTCATGGATGCAGAAGGGCATTGGTGCGTGTCTCGTTATTCGGACACGTTCTGGGTGTGGGCATGCTGGAAAAACCAGAAGTTGCTGGACCTTGCCCGGAAATTGATACAGTCGGCAAAGGCTGTGGACCCCAAAATCGAGGTGGCCATGAATTTCATGTACGAGTCGGTCACTGACCCGAAAAATGCTCTGGCCTGGTTGTCCCAGAGTCTGGCCGAAGCGACCAGGCTACCCATCGATTATTATGCCATCATGGCATACCACAGGCAGATGAAAAAGGAGCTTCACCTGAGTGAGGAGGGCGCCTATGACAAAATCTCCAATATGACGGCAACGCTGCTCGGGCTGGTGGATGACCCTTACAAGATCATGATGAAGGTGCAAATGACTGACTGGGAGACCCGCAAACAGATTCCCCCATATGAGGCAAACCAGGTCTTCAAAAAAATCAATAGCCAAGGCAAGGTCAGCCTCGCCTTTATCCCGTACTCACCACCGATCCCACTCCACGTCATTAGGAACTATTTTCGGTAATAGACTCCAGATATGCCTCCCACTCAACAGGAAGCAAGTATTTCTTCTTGTTGTTACACTCCTTGCACGCAGGGACCACATTGCCTTTCTTGGATTTGCCGCCTCGGGCTAGAGGCACCATGTGATCCATGGTGAGCGCATGGGACGGAAAGGATTTGCCGCAGTAATAACAACGGCCACGGGCCAGTTGGCGCTTCCACCACTGCGACTGTCTTAACTCTCTGGCCTTCCGCCGCTCTATGTTGATGGCAATCTCGTCTGTGTCGATAGTAAGAGAATTCAAAGGAGAAGCATCTCCCAGCGTTTGTGGCAACCGCGTTGCCCGGACTTTTTGAGAAGTTGCCGCCCATTCGCAGGTTAGCGCGCGGTGTTCATGGTTTCAAGGGAAAAAGAAACTAGCTTGCAAAGGACGTGAGCGTGCTCTATAGTTGTTTAGGTAATGTTATGACAGCTCCAATTGTTGAGACCAAAGAAGTCCCGTTTACCGAATTTGATCTTCCTGAAGAAATCCTAAAGGGCATTGATACGGCAGGGTTCAAGTCGTGCACGCCCATTCAGGCCCTTTCCTTGCCTCTTACCCTCAAAGGGCAAGACATAGCGGCCCAGGCCCAGACTGGTACGGGTAAGACAGCCGCGTTTCTCATCACGATCTTCCATCGCCTTTTGAGACAACCAGCGCCAAAAGGTCCTGGCCCTTACGCACTGGTCATTGCCCCCACCCGCGAACTTGCCCTTCAAATCTGTGAGGAGGCCAAAATACTGGGAAGTCATACTGACTTTTCAGTGTTGCCGGTCTTTGGTGGCGTTGACTACGTGAAACAGGAAATGGCTCTTCGCCAAGGAGTTGATATAGTCGTGGCCACGCCGGGTCGTCTAATTGACTACATGAAACAAAAGGTCTTCAGCCCCAAAAATGTTCGTATCGCGGTCATTGATGAAGCGGACCGACTCTTTGACATGGGCTTCATAAGAGACCTCCGCTTCATTCTGAGACGACTGCCTCGTCACAACAAAAGGCAGTCCATGCTTTTTTCTGCCACCCTCTCATTTGCGGTGATGGAGTTGGCCTACGAACACATGAACAACACGGAAGAAGTCTTTGCAGATCGCGAAAAGATCACCGTGGAAGAGATCGACCAGGTCTTGTACCATGTCGGGAACAACGTAAAGCTAAATCTTTTGCTCGGCCTCCTAAAACGCGAGACATGGAACCGCATCCTGATTTTTGCCAATACGCGAACCTGTGTCGACATGCTTGCCCGCAAACTGAAAGGCAATGGCTTTTCCGCCGTTGGCATCACCGGAACAGTTCATCAGAAACAAAGATTGAAGATCATGCAACAGTTCAAGGCCGGCCAGATTAAGATCTTGGTGGCCACAGACGTTGCATCCCGTGGCATCCATGTTGAAGATATCGACATCGTCATCAATTACGACATCCCTCAGGACTGTGAAGACTATGTCCACCGGATCGGACGGACCGGCCGAGCCGGCAAGGCAGGCAGAGCCATTACCCTTGCGTGTGAAAAATACGTGTACTATCTGGAGGCTGTCGAGAAATTTATTGGAGAAAAGATAGAAGTCAGATGGGCTGAGGATGATTGGTACGAACAAGACCGAGCAAAACCGTCCCGGCAAACACGCAAAAAGCCCGCGTCACGACGTCCCAGGCCATCGGACCGATCAAAGAAGAGACTCGCGCCGGCAAAAGGGAAACGGCCAGTGCCAAAACGTTCAAAGGCTTAAGGGCTGGGTCAGAAATAACTTGGCATTTTGACATCTCAGCTTCAGGCCATCTTCGGCCGATCTTCATTCGCAAAATCCTCGAAAGAGCTTGCTATTCCTGTGGTTTTGCTCAATCAGATCAGCCAAATCTAGCCCAAATCTGAGCGCCAATTCTACCAAGTTATTTCTGACCCAGCCCTAACCCGATGTTCTTGAGCCAAAGCCCCACTGCCTTATCCAGCAGATCGTAATACTCAAGAGATCCTCCCAGGCCCCGTCTTCCGAAAAAGTAGTTGATCTCGAGAAAAAAGGAGGTGGCTCCTTTTTCGTCGTGCGGAAAGATAAGGTCAATGCCTGCAAGATTAATCCCGGTCTTTGAACAAAAATCCCTGACAGCCTCCTTGCCTGCTTCTTGAAGGTCCGGGTCGGACTCATGATCAATGACCCCTCCGGCCTTCAGGTTTGTGAGAAATTCAGAAGCATCTTGTTGCCGGCGCCAGTAGCTGAACAACTGGTCTCCAATGATAACAACTCGCAGGCTCCGCCCCCCACACGAAATGTATTCCTGAAGCACAAAACCCTTCTGGCCAGCCTGTTCCATGCGTCTGGCCCTTTCAAGGACCCTTTCCAAGGCCTGCTCTGTTTCGAGCAAAAACACCTCCTCCCCTTCCCCGCCCCAGTCAAACTTGAAAACGCAAGGAAAACTCAAAGCATTCTTCTGTCCTTCACGGTCATCGTAGGAAGCTATGTCGTCAAAGGAATAGGTGAGGGGAAAAGGCGCGCCCATTTTTTTAAACAACCTGGCTTGGCCGAGTTTTCCAGGAAAATCAAAGCGAACATCATAGGTTGGAAAAACGTGGGGGCAATACTTGCGACACATCCTGTACAGGATTTCACTGCATCCCTGGGATACGATGATGGCCTCTGCCCGGCGAATGGCGGCTCGGTCTTCATCATTTGGCAGCCGGCCAGCGCACAAGATGTTATCGTGGGCCACAATGTTAGGATGAAAGGAGAGGATCATGCTAGTGCCCGAGTTTTTTTATGGCCCTTTCATCCCGGGTCCAGTTCTTCTGAACCCGGACCCAGAGCTTCAAAAAGACCTTACGCCCGACCATGTGCTCGATTGCTTCTCTGGCATGCTGTCCGATCCGTTTGAGCATTGTTCCCCCTTTCCCAATGATAATCGGTTTTTGGGACTCCCGCTCAACATGTATAGTGGCCTGGATGTCTATGAGATTCCTGCCGGGGCGCTCCTTAAAGGATTCCACGGTTACGGCCACGGCATAAGGAATCTCTTCTCCTGTCAATCGAAACACCTTTTCCCTGATCATTTCCGCTGCAATAAAACCTTCTGGCGCGTCCGTAACACTGTCTTCAGGATAATATCTAGGGCCCTCCGGGAGGATTTCTACCATCTCTGAGACCAATTCATCAATCTGGGTGCGATCGAGGGCCGAAATTGGAACAATAGCCTCAAAGGGATAGGACCCGCGCCACTGATCAATGAAGGGAAGGAGTGTTTCCTTGTTCACCAGGTCTACCTTATTGATGGCGAGAATGACCGGCAGGGCTCTCTTTTTCAAAGAATTAAGGATGATTTCGTCCGAAGCCCTGTCCGGGCAAGCAGCATCTGTAATGAACACCACCAAATCCACGTCGCCCAAGACCCTCAAGGCCACTTCCACGATGCGCACATTCAAGGGCCCCTTAGCACGATGAATACCAGGCGTATCCAGAAATACAAGCTGGGCCCCAGGCAGATGTGCCACTCCAAGAATGCGGTTGCGGGTGGTCTGCGGTTTTTCCGAGGTGATGGCGATCTTTTGGCCCAAAAGCTGGTTCAGAAGGGTGGATTTTCCCACATTGGGTGCGCCTATGATGCCAATAAACCCGGATTTAAATGGAGATTTTGTAGTCATTAGCTCCGCTTCAGCAATAATGTTAATCCCATCGTTCTCCGTATAGTTTGTTATCTTAGCACAATCCTGCCGAAAAAAAACACCCAGTTGACTTTAGGAGCTTCTCGGCATAAAGGTACTTCTCATAACAAAGTCCAAAGAGAAAAGACTCAAAAAAATCCAGGTTCGGAACTTGCGTCAGTTTGCTTATCACGTCAGAAAAAATTTAATGACTTTAACATTCAGGAAACGCCCCTCTCGGACAATCTGTATTGCTTTATTAGTTCTTGTTTTGCTGCTGGAAAGCGGATGTGGGATCTTACGCGGAGCTGCAATTCGCGATGTTGCTGGCGTCTTCTCAGATCCGTCCGGATCAAGAGTATTCGTTGAGGACGATGATCCTGCACTGATTCGCGACGCCTTGCCATTTGTTCTCAAAACTTACGAAGCGCTGCTTGCCTCAGAACCTGAGGACCGCAATCTCTTGTTGGCAACCGCTAATGGATTTGTGTCGTATGCGAAGGCATTTGTCCACGCTGAGGCAGAGAGGTCAGAAGAACTCGATCATAAGCGTGCACAGCATCTTCGACGGCGAGCGACAAGGCTATACTTGCGCGGACGAAATTATGCCTTGGCTGCTCTGGCGCTTGATTATCCTGACTTTGAGACAAAACTGCAGGAAGACCCTCAGTGGGTCCTTCAGGATTTGTCAACAAAAGACGTGCCGCTGCTCTTCTGGGCTGCGGCCGGTTGGGCAGGCGCCATTTCCGCGGATGTAAACAATATGTCTCTTGTAGCGGAACTTCCTATTGCAGAGGCTATGATGCGCCGTGCCCTGGACCTCGATGAAGATTTTGAGAGCGGGGCCATTCATGAGTTTTTCATAGCCTATGAGGGAAGCCGCTCGGAAGCTATGGGAGGAAGCGCAGAACGCGCCCGTGAGCACTTCGATCGCGCTGTTGCACTCACCAGGGGGAAGAAGGCTTCACCCTATGTTTCACTGGCGTCATCTGTGGCAGTCCGCAAACAAGATTTCAAAATGTTCAAAGATCTCTTGCGTAAAGCCCTTGCCATTGACCCGAACGCTATGCCCGAATGGAGACTTGCTAACATATTGGCTCAGGAGAAAGCGCAGTGGTTGTTGGATCACAGCCCACAGCTTTTTCTGGACTACGAGGAGACCGAATCATGAAAACGGCGATCTTCTGCGTATTTATTAACGTGGTGGCGCTGGGAGTTGCTCCGGCGTTCTCACAAGTCATTAAACTCGGCACGGTCGCCCCTGAAGGTTCCCCATGGCATGAAGCAATGTTGGAAGTAGCCCAAAAGTGGAAAGAGCTGAGTAACGGCAAGGTCACACTGAGAGTCTATGCTGGGGCTGTGGCCGGGGACGAAAAGGACATGTTACGTAAGATCCGCATCGGGCAATTGCACGCAACGGCTCTTACTAGTGGAACTCTAATCGATATTGTTCCCGACATCGAGGCCATCTCTTTTCCCATGCTTATCCGAACTGACGGAGAATTTGATTACGTAATAGAAAGCATGGGGCCGGAATTCGAAGCCCGCCTGGCCAAGAAAGGATTTAAGGTCCTAACCTGGAGTACAACGGGCTGGGTCCACTTCTTCACAAAGGAACCGGTCATAAGGCCCTACGATATGAAGAGGCGGAAATTTTTTTTCTGGGGCTCGGATACCGCCTATGTGGAACTAATGAAGACCTTGGGATTCAATCCGGTCCCTCTGGCGATCACAGACTTGCTACCATCGCTGCAAACCGGCCTGGTGGACTCGTTTCCCGCACCGCCGGCCGCGGCCTTGTCTTTCCAGTGGTTTGCGCTGGCGCCCCACATGACAGACCTTCGGTGGCAGCCGCTTCCCGGAACAACAGTGGTCTCAATGAGACAATGGGACAGGATCCCAGGAGATCTGCGCCCGTTGCTTGAAAATGCCGCCCGCGAGGCAGGGGCCAGGTTGCAAAAGCAAATTCGCAAATTAGAACAAGATGCAATTGCGGCCATGAAGAGCCATGGGCTTACTGTTCATCCAGTTTCTCCGGAGGTGGAGGAAAAATGGAAGACTCTTGTTTGGGAAAAGGGATATCCTGTCTTTGTGGGGCCGCGCTTTTCTGAAAAGATTTTTAATACTGTTCGTGGCTTACTGGATGAATACCGACAAAGCTCAAAGCGGCATTAATCTTCGTTTCGACCATGGTCACCGTTACCTTTTTGTTGGTCGCGATTCCAGTCCCTACTTCACTTAAGTCTAGAAAGTTAACAATGCTCAAGTCCTTTTTTACCTTCAAGTTTTCAGCTTCGCCGGTTTCGTAAAAAAAGTCGAATCCAGCCAATGTGTCATTTCGACCGCGCCGACTTCGCCATAGTCCGCCTGAGGCGGACGACGGCTGAAAGGGAGAAATCTTATGCTTTCGGCATGTTAGACGGAAAGGATTTCTCCCTGGCCCAGACCGGGTTTTTCTCTCCTGGGCACTGTCCAACTTCTGTCGCGCCAGGGCGGGCAGGGCGGGCGCTTCGCTCGAAATGACAATTCGTTGAGTTTTTTACGATTTCATCAGCTTTGAACTTTGTCTTTACGTGCATCCAATGAAGCCTGATCCCGACACTACTATTCCCTCAGCGGGTATCCTCGGACACCCGGCCCGGTGGCTCCGCCGAACCGAGGACGCCATCTTGGCTGTAGCCCTGTTGCTCATGGCATTGATCCCAGTTGTCGAATTGCTGGGACGCGCCTGGGTCGGCAAAGGGATTCCGGGTGCTACAGAATATCCCCAACACCTCACCCTGTGGGTCGGATTTCTTGGCGCCATGCTTGCCACACGCGAAGGCAAACACCTCAAGATCATCGCAGCTACACGCTCGCTTCCGCCGCAGGTGAGCCGTATCGTTGATTGTCTGGTTGCCTTCACATCGGCTGCTATTTGTGCCTGCTTGTTTTGTGCCAGTCTGGAATTGGTCATAGCTGAGGCGCCCGGATTGCCTTCTTGGACGGCCAAAATCATACCTGATTTCGTCGAGCGTCGGCTCGAACCCTTTGGTCTTTTTGAAAACGGCGGATTGACAACTATCGGGGGGTGGATCCCAATCTGGATAGCCGAAGCCGTCATGCCCTTTGGCTTCGCGATCATGGCCATTCGTTTCATTCTCCGTGCATCAAAACGCGCCTGGGTTAGGGTCCTGGTTGGGCTCAGTCTCCCGGCAATGATTCTGTTATCGACCCTTTCTTCCGCCGCTGCATCACAACTCGTCCTGCCGGGTATGATATTGCTGCTTATGGCAGCAGGCTTGGGAATGCCTATCTTCATCTTGCTCGGTGGCGTGGCGCTGTTGCTCTTCTGGGGTGACGGTGTAACGGTCGCCGCCATACCTGCCGAAACGTATCGCATAGTGGCATCCCCGATCTTTCCAACTATACCACTATTGACTCTGGCCGGCTTCATACTTTCCGAGGGTCGTGCCAGCGAACGCCTGGCTCGCGTCTTTAGGGCCCTGTTCGGATGGATTCCTGGTGGATTGGCGGTAGCCGCAACGCTACTGTGCGCCTTCTTTACGACATTCACGGGAGCATCGGGCGTGACCATTCTCGCCCTGGGAGGGCTCTTGTTACCCGTGCTTTTGAAAAGTGGTTTCAGAGCGAATTTTTCTATCGGACTGCTGACCTCAACAGGTAGCCTGGGTTTGCTGCTACCCCCTAGCCTCGTTGTGATTCTTTATAGCGTCATCGCCCATGTGCCGATTCTTGACATGTTCAAAGCCGGACTCATACCAGGGGCTTTGCTGATTGCCCCTATTTGCCTTCTTTGTATCTGGCAAGGGTTTAAGACCGGGGCCGGGCATGCCCCATTTATTCTTCGCCAAGCCGCTGCTGCCATTTGGATCGCAAAATGGGAAATCGCCATGCCGATTTTCCTGTTGGCGCTTATCTTCGGCGGATTCTGCACTCTCGTTGAAGCCTCGGCCGTCCTGGTGATATACGCCTTGATAGTCGAGGTTTGTATTTTCCGCGATCTGAACTTGCAAAGACTCCTAAACATGCTTGTCAAATGTGCTGCCCTGGTGGGAGGCGTGCTTATTATTCTCGGTGTGGCTATGGGACTGACGAGCTATCTTGTTGACGCCCAGGTTCCCGCGCATGCCGCCACCTGGGCCACAAATCACCTACACTCAAGGTGGTCATTTCTCCTAGCGTTAAACGCGGGGTTGATCGTTGTCGGATGCTTGATGGATATCTATTCCGCGCTAGTCGTGGTAGTGCCTCTGATATTACCTATGGCCGAGTCATTCGGTGTTCATCCCGCCCATCTCGGCATTATTTTTTTGGCCAATCTGCAACTGGGCTATCTCACACCGCCGGTTGGTATGAATCTGTTTTTCGCTTCCTTTCGTTTCGAGAAGCCGCTTACAGTTGTTGCCCGCGATGCCTTGCCCTTCCTCTTTATAATGGCCTTAGTTGTACTGCTTATCACGTACGTTCCCTGGCTAACCTTAGGTATGCTGGAATTGTTAAGGTAGGCACGATTGATGATCTCGTAAAAAGCTGGTTTATGCCGCTTCGCGGCGTCCTGTCGGCAACGAACTTGATGTTTAAGTTCGTTGGAAGTCCGAATCAGACGGCAAAGTAAAAAGCTCCAAAGATACTCAAAGAGACAACCAAGAAAATTATATAGAAAAATCAGCAAAATAGATGTTTTGGTCTCTTTTTTCAGGAAATACATCTAACGGTTTTTCCCTTCCGCGCCGATAAGAAACATCAGAATAAAACATATATGAAAAAGGCAAACCTCTCGAAAGAGTGGGACGCAAAGCCTCCGGTCCGCCACAGGCGGATAGCGGGGTTGCTCAACCGGTTTAAAAGTTGAACGCTTTGGCCCATTCTTCGGCAACGAGAATGGGTTTTTTGTTATGAGCTAGGAGGGGCGGACAATGATTGAAGGTATCGGTGCTACCGTAAATTTGAATCAAGAAAATCAGCACGCTGTTCAAGCCCAGGCGGAAAGCGCCCAGAAGATGACAGCGGATGTCGTCGAAGGCAAGGTAAACCCAGTGGAATCTCCTGATAATCTGTATGATGAATCCGGGTCGAATGAGGAAGCTAATTCACAAGATGTGCTCAACCCCGGTTCACGTGAAGGGCGCATTGTTGAACTCGTGGGCTAAGGCAGTCTGCCAGGTCAGGAGTCTGAGCAAAACATCAAGAGAGCTTATCTGATGTGCGTGCATCTTTTCTACCGGACATCTCCTAAGACGCGAAGAAGAGATTTGCACCGGTGGGAATAACGGCATTTTGGGAAGCTATCATGTTTTATTGGATGTGGGGAGTTAGCATGATTCTTTGTGTTTCATTGTCGATTTGTATCTTGTAGTTGTTCAAGAAATCCATGCCCAGGATGCCATCAAATCTGCCCTTTTCGCCAAAAGGCAGATCTGTCACGGCCACACGGAAGTTGTGTCTGCCAACGCCACCGACTTGAATGGATTGGACCCTGGCCAATTGCGCTTGAATATCCATGGCCATGGTTTTCAGCGTGATGGATGTGCCCCTTTCTTCATCCAATCCGAGAGCCTTTGCCAACTCCCTTGAAAGAATAGTAATGCCAGCCCCGGTATCAACTAGAACTCTGGCGCTGATTGAGTCGTTCAACACTACAGGCACTAAAATGTGTCCGTCTACTTGCGAAAACCTCACAATGGTCATTACTTCCTCATTTGCTTCTTCGCCTGTTTCCTCACTCGTTTCTTCACTTGTCTCCTCGTCTGCGATTTCGCCTGTTTCCTTTTCGACTTCGGTGGGTGTCTCTTTTTCACCCTCTTCGGCGGCGGCTTGTTCCTCTATTCTCTTAGATAGTCTTTGCACGTCAGCTATGGAGTAGTACACATAGATATCATAGGCTTCCCTGTCTGCATCAGTAGCATGTTCGAGAAAACCGGCAAATGCCTTATCAGCCAACTCGTAATTGGCCTGTCGGTAATAGATAGCCCCTAGACGATAAAGGGCAGGCACAAACTTGGCGTCCAGTTCTATTGCCTTTTGATAGTATCCTATTTCAGCTTCAGAGTCGTCATCCAGCTCTTTGCCTTTTTCAAACCACTGGCTTGCTGTAACTGACCCTTTCTCCGCATCAACTCCAGACTGCTTCTCTTGCTTGTATTCTTGCACCGAGGACTTAAAATCCGTTTTTTCCGCCCCGAAGCGTTGATTCTCAAGGCTGTGGTCCTTTTGGGGCTGCGCTGGTGACTTGCCAGGATGTGTTTCCCTGCCAGGGCTGGTTTTCTGGCTGATGGGAGCGACATTCTTGCTGAGCCTGCCTTCACTAGGTTTATCACGAGGTCCGTTCTTCGGAGAGGAGGTGATATGGTTTATGATGGCAAGGATTGCGATACCTAGCAAGACAGTCAGAATGCCTGTCTTGTAGCGCTGTTTCCTTTTTTTTCGAGCATACCTTTCAATGTTGACGCCGCAAAGGGCGCAATATATGTCGTCCGGTTGGCTAAACCCACACTTTGGACATATCATCTTGGTAGGCCTTCTACCGCATTTGAGTCAGAACACAATTAAAACCTATCAACAAGGCAGATTCTTGTCAAGGATTTCAACGGGTAACGCACGATAACGCCAAAGTCGGTGCCAAATTGCTAATATTGCACGGTTATGCGAGTCTCAAAATCCGTACTGTTCTCAAGGCGTCAGCCGCAACCTCGAAATGGTTCGACTGGCCGTTCGACAGGCTCACGGCCATGAGCAGTGTCGAATGGCTCACCATCCTGAGCGAAGTCGAAGGACAATATTTAAATTCGAATATCATTAGTTAATTCAGGCGGTTAGTTGTTTAAAAGCCTTTCTTTGTTCCGATTTGGCCTGGTTGGAGGCATGTTCTCTTTTGGCAAAAAAGCGTGCCATGGCATCGATAATTCAGCCATGTTTTGCTTGCCCTTTGCGCATCATATCTATTAGACTTCATTAAGAACCAAGGTTTCTTTGGAGGTATGATATGGCCCTGCACGAACTGGCCGGAAAACCGGCGCCACGAACCCTTCTTGTCAACATTTCAAGACTCGTCAGTTCCTATTACACCCATAAACCGGACGTTTCGGATCTGGCCCAGAAGGTCGCCTTTGGCACATCCGGGCACAGGGGTTCCTCGTTTGAGAAAAGCTTTAACGAGGACCATGTCCTGGCCATTTGCCAGGCTATTTGCCAATACAGACAATCTAAAAATATCACCGGGCCCCTTTTCATGGGCATGGACACTCACGCCCTTTCCGAACCAGCCCTGGCAACTGCCTTAGAGGTGTTCGCCGCCAACAGCATGACGGTCATGATTCAGAAGGGACTCGGCTACACGCCCACACCGGTCATCTCCCACGCCATCCTGACCCACAATCGAGACAAAACGAATGGACTTGCCGACGGCGTGGTCATCACGCCATCTCACAACCCGCCTGACAACGGCGGCTTCAAATACAACCCCCCGCATGGCGGCCCGGCTGATACGGCAACCACCACGGTCATCGAAGACAGGGCCAATGAGATCTTGCGCGAAGGCAACAGGGAGGTCCGTCGCACACCCTTTGAAAAGGCAGTTTCCGCTGATACGACCCACGAGCACGACTACATTGGCCCCTACACAAAGGATCTGGCAAGCATTATCGACATGGAGGCCATAGCCAAAGGGGGGCTGAAAATAGGAGTGGACCCATTGGGAGGGGCGGCCGTGGACTTCTGGGACCCCATTGCCGAACGGTTCGGACTTGATATCGAGGTGGTAAACCGGGCCGTCGACCCGACTTTCGGCTTCATGACCGTGGACAAGGACGGCAAAATCCGTATGGACTGTTCGTCTCGCTATGCCATGGCAAGCCTGATCGAGCTTAAGGACCAGTTTGATATTGCCTTTGGCAACGACCCGGACACTGACCGCCACGGCATTGTCACCAAGGGTTCCGGGCTCCTTAACGCCAACCACTATCTTGCTGTTGCCGTCTGGTATCTCTTTCAAAATCGGCCGAACTGGAGACCTGCTGCTGCTGTTGGCAAAACCCTGGTCTCAAGCTCCATGATTGACAGGGTGGCAGCGCACCTGAAACGCAAGCTCTCCGAAGTTCCCGTGGGGTTCAAGTGGTTTGTTGACGGACTCCTTGATGGCTCGTACGGGTTCGCCGGCGAAGAAAGCGCAGGAGCGTCTTTCTTGCGAAAAAACGGCACGGTCTGGACCACGGACAAGGACGGCATCATCATGGACCTTTTGGCTGCCGAGATCACAGCCATTACTAACCGCTCTCCGGACGAACTGTATAAAGACCTGGAAGACAGATTCGGAAAGCCCATTTATGAGCGGATTGACGCGCCGGCAAGGCCAGAGCAAAAAGAAGCCCTGAAAAAGCTCTCGCCCGATATGGTACCCGCAAAAGAGCTGGCCGGAGAAAAGATCATCGCCAAACTCACCCGCGCCCCTGGCAATGACGCCCCCATAGGAGGCCTCAAGGTCGTAACCGAAAACGGTTGGTTTGCAGCAAGGCCGTCGGGAACCGAAGATATCTACAAGGTGTATGCCGAGAGCTTCAAGGGAGAGGAACATCTGAAGATAATCCAAGAAGAGGCGCAAACAATCGTGAAAGAGGCCTTCAAAGCAGCAGGAGTCTGAAGCGGTCAAGAAATAATGGTGATTTCGTCGGAACCGGGCGTAAGCTTTTCGCCGCCCTGCTCTGTAACCAGAAAGGTATTCTCCACACCTACCAACCCGATGGATTTGAGGCCCTTTTTGGGTTCCACAGCAATTACCATGTTCTTTCTGAGGGGGGAGTGTATCTTGCCTGCAATAACCGGAAATTCATCAATAACCAGACCAATGCCATGGCCAAGAAATGGTACCTGGTTGCTCCCAAATCCCATGAAGTTATCCTCAAAGTCCCGCCGGGCTACTTCAGTGCGATACACATCTTCAAATATTTCAGACGGTACAGCGCCCGGTTTCAATCTGCGTCTGACCTCCTCTTGAATATGCAGACATGTCTTGTGCGCATCCACAGCAGCCTGTGGAAGACGGCCAAGCGCAAAGATCCTGGTCTTATCCGTAAAATACCCCTCAAAGGAAAACCCGGTATCAATAAAAATGCTCTCCGCTTTTTTAAGCCTTCTTGTCCCACCAAGGAACGGAAATGCAGGCGAGAGCCCTACCAGCCCCCCGGGACCCACTGAAGCCGTAGGATAATTGCCGGACTCCCCGAAACTGATTACACCGGCAAAGAACTCGCTGTTAAAAGCGGCAAGCCTCCCAATTCCTGTATAGCCGAGCTTGAGCATCTCAGCGTGGATAGCTGATCCAAGTTCCCATTCCGTGATCCCCTCTTGAATCATGTTCGGTATCTCGTCGTAGATGGCCTTATGCCTCTTTCCGGCCTCTCGAATCAGGCCCACTTCGTAATCCGATTTGATAGAACGAATCATGGCCAGCATCAAACTGATATCTTCAAACACACTTTCACGAAAGGCCCCTAAGAGCTTTTTGAACATGGAAACCGGAACAGTGGCCTCATCCAGTCCGAGCCGAGCTACATGGTGACCGTGCGCCTTCAGCCCTTCCGGGATCTCTGCAAAGCTCTTGAGACGAACCAGAGTCCTGAGAGGGGTTTCTTTTTGTGCCCGCTCAAAGCTCCGTCGTATGAAAAAGATCGCCTCTCCTTCAACCGGAACAAAGAGGAAACCGTTTTGTAACGTGCCGGTATAATAGAACATATTTATGCCATCAATGATGACGGCACCGCTCAAGGAAGCCCCCTCCAGTCCTTTCTGAAGCCTTGAAATCCGGCCAAAAATCTCTTCAGGAGGTACAAGATTGTAGCTGCACGTTACAACGCTTTGAGAAAGTTGTGACATCATATAACTGCTAGCACCTATTCTGCACATCTGGCGGAGCCAGATATAACCAAAACGCAGGAAAATGTCAATCACCGTCACATCCCCGAATCCACCGCCAAAAAAACGAAGAGAAAAGAACAGTGATTTACGCACTGGCAAAGTGAAGGTTTCCGCGGGCCTCATTTTAAAGAACAAACTGTAATTGCGTTACACCCATCAGTCCTTCGCTTTTTTGGCGGTGGACTTGGGCATCTGTCGCCGTAGTTGCCGATTGAAAAGCCCACGAATTTGCGATATAAGAAATAAATTCTTAAGATGGCCGTTTGGTTCCGGGGAAGCGCTGGTGGCAGCTAGACATGATTTTTTCTGAATAACTGGTGTCTGACGAGGTAGATAAAGATCTTGGGGATGAGAGCACACTTGTCTCTCTGCTCAAGCAAGGGCAGGAGGATGCATTTCGTGTTCTCGTCAGGCGATATGAGACCAGAGTCTTCAGCATCGCCTATGGTATCACCTTAGATAGAGAAGAGAGCCTGGATATAGTCCAGGAAGTTTTCCTCAAGGTATACCAGAACATCCATGGCTTTAGAGAGGAATCAAGGCTTTCGACCTGGCTCCATCGTATTACGGTCAACCTGTGCCTTAACTGGAAGAAAAGATGGAAACGGCGGTTCAGATGGCATCATCAACCCCTTGAAAGAGACGAATCCGGTAATGACCTGAAGTCGGGAACCGAGGCTCATTATCCAGACGCTCTTTACGAAAAAAAGGAATTTGAGAAGATATTCTGGGATAGGCTGAACGAGTTACCGGAAAAGACGAGGGCTGTGTTTGTACTCAAGGAGGTGGAAGGTCTTTCCTATGATGAGATTGCCAAGACACTAGGCGTAAGGACGGGGACAGTCAGTTCCCGGCTCTTTTATGCTCGCAAGAGGCTAAAGCAGTCGCTAAAGCAGTATCTGGAAGAGGGTAAGGATTCGTGAAAAAGGGAGAGTGAAGATGACGCGATTCAAAAAACTCCATCTGTTGCCTCTATTGGTTGTTCTGACCGGGGTACAGGCAGCTCCAATCCGGGCAGAGCACAATATTGATGTTGTCGTTAAGACCGTCCTGGCATCTCATGGGGCCAAATACTTTGACCCGCGTCTGTCCAGCCTTATAAAGGAGCTGCAGTCCTTATTCCGGTACTCCTCATACCGACTCCTCAGCCAGGACCGCATAAATGTCCGTATGAGTGAGACCGGTGTGGTTTCGCTTTCAGGAAACAGGATTTTGAAGATCACGCCTACGGGTGTGACGGGAAACAGAGTAGAGCTGCGACTTGTGATCCTGAAAAAAAGGAGAGTGATCTTTGAAACCGTGATCCAGCTCCTCAACAACAGCAGCATTATCGTTGGCGGCCCCAAACACAAAGACGGTTCCCTGCTGTTTAACATCTCCGCTTCATTCTAGTCCCCCAGTCGTGTAATTCGTGCTCTTTCTGGCAGAAAACAAGAAGAGAATCACGCCATTTTCTAACCCGGACGAGCTGCCACCAAGAAAAAACACTTTTTTGTTTTTTGAGTGAGTTTTTTTGGAGAATTGATGTCTAACAAAGCAAATGTCAATTTCCTGATGAGGATAAAAGCTCATGAAAATGGACCCAACTATTTGTGATCCGACCCTGCTAAATCGTTTCTTTGATCAAGAACTCGGGCCGGATGAATATGCTCTGATGAGCGAACACATAAAACACTGCCCTTCCTGTCAAAAGGCACTCCAAGATGCTGAGGCCATCTCTACCCTTTTTAGGACGGGTTTAGATAAAGAGCTTTCTCATGCCAACCTTGAAAAAGTTGAAGAAAAGGTGTTGGCTTTCATCCGGAAAAAGAAAACTCCATGGTGGTTGAAATTTGGACGCCTGCTTGTAGCCAGGAGATTCTATGTCCCTGCCACAGCCGTTATTGCAGGACTTGTCCTTTACTTTTCTTTTCTGGCGCCTCCCACCTCAGTGTCTGGCCCCAGCGCTATCATAAACTCTTTTAAGGGCAATGTGGGATCTGTCATGATTTTGGAAACACCGAAAACACACCAGACCATTCTATGGTTCAGTGAACCTCTGATCTCAGGTGATGAAGATAATGGAATTGAAGAAAATCAAAGCACTGTTTCAACCTATTCAAAAAGACTGTGTCTGATGTCTTAATATGAAGAATCAGGAGGTGGAAAAATGAAAAAGAAAAAAGTCCTTACTGTTGTGCTCGCAACTATCTTATCTTTCTCCTTTGTCGCAACTTCCGCTTGGGCAGGTTCTGAACAACGTTACAGATGGGAAGGGATAGCCATAGGCGTGGGAGCTGCTATTGTGGGAAATGCTCTCCTTAACGGTTGTTATTATCAGCCTCCTCCAGCGCCTGTTTGTTATAGCCGCCCGGTTGTTTATTATAGTCCGCCACCTGTTTATGTTGCGCCGCCAGTTGTTTACTACAGTCCGCAAGCTGTGCGTTACGGTCCTGCACCCCGGCGTCCCTATGGACATTGGAAACGACATGGTCCACATCGTCAGTAGCGTAGGTAAGTTAGAAGAATTCGCTTTCTTGAAAGGGGGTAAAAGGCTATGAAGAAGCGATCCTTAGCAGCATTGGCAGTTACAGTTTTGGGTATGGTTTTTGTCTTTGCAGTTGTTTACGCAGCTCAGCAGGCGGCTGATGAAATGACCATGAATTCAAAAGCCTACGATAAGCATAAAAAGGCCCTTGTCACCTTCACGCACAAGAAACACAATGTGGACTACAAGATTTCTTGCGCCGACTGTCACCACGTTTATGAATGTGGCAAGAACGTCTGGAAAGAGGGGAACGACGTCCAAAAATGCGATGTCTGTCACAGCCAGGCCAAGGCGCCAACAGGAAAAGACGCGCCAAAACTGAGCAAGAAGGAGAAGATTGCAAAATACCACTACTCAGCTATCCATGAGAACTGTGTGGGATGTCACAAGGATTTGAAGAAGGCCGGCAAACCTACCGGCCCTACGGCGTGCAAGCAGTGCCATCCCCAAAAACCGTCCTGATTTTCGCCCGCGAAGCGCTGCCGTCAAGGCAGAATCTTTGCCTTGACGGCAGCGTCGGTAAAGGCTATAGAAAATCACTCCACAAAAAAACTACTGGGCAACAAAGGAGGCTGAGTGATGAAAAGAACAATTTCAATCATTTTATGTCTCGCGCTGGCGATCTGTTTTTATTCCTGTGCAGGGCCGACATATCAACAAAGAGGAGCGAAAACAGGAGTTCTAATTGGGGCGGCAGGAGGCGCAATTCTAGGCCAGGTAATCGGTAGGAATACAGAAGCCACGCTTCTGGGGGCAGGAATTGGCGCCGCCGTGGGTGGTCTCTCCGGTCATCAGATCGGTGCATACATGGACAGACAGGAGCAAGAATTGAGGGCCGTTTTGGCTGCGAGCGAGGCCGCGAGTATCCAGAGGACACAGAATGTTTTGACGGCCACGTTTCAGTCCGAAGTCATGTTTGATTTTGACTCGGCAACCTTAAAACCAGGTGCATATGCGGAGATCGGCAGAGTCGCCAACGTATTGAATAGATATCCGCAAACGACAATCAGAGTTGAGGGTCATACTGACTCAAAAGGTTCCGAACAGTATAATCAAGATTTGTCTCAAAGACGGGCCCAGGCGGTAAAGGATGCCTTGACACAAAGGGGAGTAGATTCAAGAAGAATACAGACCATTGGTTTCGGTGAGTCACAGCCCATATCTTCAAGTGACGCTATGAATAGAAGGGTGAACATAGTAATCATACCCATTTAGTAAACGGCCAATAAGACAGTCATGAAACGGAGGTTAGAGGGATGAAAATTTTTTGGGCAGCTTTGCTGTTAATGATTTGTTTTTCTCCTGTGAATTCCTTTGCTGAATGTATCAAAGGGGACTGTACGAATGGACAAGGGACTTTTCTCTATCCCAAGGGTGACAAATACGTGGGCCATTTTAAGGATGGCAAGATGCATGGGAAAGGGACTCTGACTTCTCATGACGGCGCAAAATATGTGGGTGAGTTCAAGAACGACATGTTAAATGGACAAGGGATTCTGATCCGTCCCAACGGCGTCAAATACGTGGGGCAGTTCAAGAACAATAAATTGGAGGGCAAAGGAACTTTGACCTCGCCTGACGGGAAAGAATTGGTGGGTCAGTTCAAAAATGGCGAGTTTGTAGGGAAATAACCCACTCGCTCCTTGGCGGAGTTATCACAGGGTTTGAGATTGAGTTTGGGGACAAGAGATGCGAAAGGCATTATTTATAATAGCCTTTCTGTTTAGTTCAACAGCAGCATTGGCGTGCAACGATTGGTATTTTTACAACGACTGGGATTGGCATTACCGGTGGCCGCGATACAGATGGCACACAGGCATACGATCATACCCCTATCCACTTTGGATAGAAAAGAAAGGGCCAAGTATAGCCGAGCAAAAGAAGGAAGAAGCAAGAATAAGACAAGAGCGACGGGAAAAGACCAGGTTACGTAATCAAGCCTATAAGGAGGAACACGGGCGCTATCCCATTCCGAAAATAGTTCTATCCCCAAACCACCCGCAATTGAAATAGAGATTGTTGCTTGAGCAAGATTGATGGTCTCGCAAAAAGTCCGCATTACACGGCTCGGATGCAAGCCCCTAAAATTCATCTCTTTGGATTCTTGCCTGAAGTCAACCCATAGAGGCTTCCTTCCTTTCTGGTATGGTCATGTTACTTTTAGTTCTCACATTGTGAGTATATTTTTTCCCAATTAATAACTTTCTTTCACCCTACATCTAATTCCACCTTGCGTGCCATAAACTCAACCTGCTGATATTACATCGAATATATGCTATTGACCAACTTCTGGAAATATGGCATGAGAATTGTATGTAATGGGTTACTAGCTTGTAATTTTTTCCAATATAGAGGGCACATTTGGCTGAAAGGAGACCCAACATGAAAGAAGCTTCAATTAAAGGAATCTGGCACAGGTCATTGCTCGGCTTAGGTCTTGTTTTGGCCGTCATTCTGCTCAGCCATGGACCGCTCTACGCTACGGCCTTTACGTGGTCAGGCCTTCCGATCCAGGGTAGCGAGGACCCTCTTTTCCTTCCTTATGTGTCAGCCGATTTCGTGGTTGACGGCAGTACGCTAACAATTACTTTGACAAATACCACCCCTCAAACCATTGATGCCAATTGGCAAGTCTTGACCGGAGTCACGTGGGACATTGGAGTCTCCGGGGTTGTTTTGGATCCTGTGTCAGCAATGATTTCGGGCACCTCGTTTTTGGTTTTTCCGGATGGTTCTCCGAATGATTACACAACCAAAAACATGACCGCTGAATGGTTCTATAAGGATAACATATCCGCAGAGAACCTAGGGCTGTATGGAATCGGAACGATAGGCGACATTAACTACGGAGAAGATACTTTTGGACGTTGGGACCGTTTTGATGTTGACCGTTCTGATGCCGATAATGATGGTATTTACAAGGAGTATTTGCAGGCAAGCCTTTATCCCCCCGATGGCCCAAACGGACTGGAAGTTGGTATTCTTGGTCCGAACTATGTTTTGGGTGGTGGTTTGATGCAGGGCCCCCTAGTCTACGCATTCGGGGGCGGGCAGACCGTGTTCACGTTCAACATCGTGGAGGGTGCCCTTGCAGAGGCCAACATTTCAAATGTTCAACCCTTGTTCGGGACAGACGGTGCAACCCCTGTCCCCGAACCCGTCACGGTACTATTACTGGGTACTGGCCTGGTAGGTCTTGTGGGGTTCAGGAAAAAGCTTAAGAAGTAGGTCTATCTTCAATCGTGAGAGTGCAAGGGCAGGGTCAAGGATGGCCTTGCCCTTTTTGCTAGTGTAGTGTGTCTGTAACTTCTTGACAACAATATGATCCTGGCGGAAAAAAGCCAAAAGTCGTCATTCCCCGGCTTGACCGGGGAATCCAGAAAAAGAACTGGATGCCGGATCAAGTCCGGCATGACAGTAA
>JAFGFW010000083.1 GCA_016930875.1 Deltaproteobacteria bacterium
ATCCCATCCAAGGACACATTCATTAATAAACTAAAGGGAAAGCTAAAAGCCAAAATGGAGTTGAAGTTAGAATTATAATCATTTAAACGTATCATTTACAAAAAATGGAGTGGGAGACATTTTAGGGACGCCCTTTAGTTTTACAGTTTAGGAGATTTGGGAGATTTGATAGACGCCCTTTAGTTTTACAGTTCACGAAGGGGGATTCATATGCTAAGGGGTTATCATGCCTAGACGATGTGGGGCATAAATATATAATTAGTTTGACATGATGTTGGCGGTGAGGGAATTGGGATACGCGTTGACGGACTTATCCGGGCGTCTCGGGATGACCCAGCCCGGAGTGGGGTACGCCGTAAAAAGAGGCGAACAGTATGCCGAAGAAGACAACTTTCGGCTTATAGAAACTTAGTTATCTACTTATGCCTGTCCCCCTGAGTTATGCGTCCCCCTGAGTTATATTACCGTCCTCAGGTCAGTGTGGCGGCAGCATCAGCAAGAAATAGCTCCGGTGTTGCTGCTTGTTCGGGCAAAGGAGAAAAGGAGGGACTCACTTCATGGCCGTCAATTTTGAAAACATGCTTATCGGTGTCGCCAATCGCGGTATTCCTGCCCTTCGTGTCGGACGAACGATCAGAGAGATGGGCGCTATTTATGCGGCGTTTTTTACTCCAGTAGATAAAACCGCACCCCATGTGTCCAAAGCAGACAAGGCATTCAGCCTTTCGGTGGTGGGTGGTTACCTGGACATAGAAGAGATTGTGCGGATTGCGAAGAAGTACGATATTGCGGCTCTTCATCCCGGCTGGGGCTTTGCTGCCGAGGACAATCACTTTCCTTCCATCTGTGCAGAGCACGATGTTGTTTTCATAGGCCCCTCACAGGGTCCCATGAAAAGTCTCGGCAACAAAGTCAAAGCCAGGGAGTTGGCCAAGTCCCTCTCCGTGCCTGTGGTGGAAGGCTCCGATGGCGCGGTCTCTTTGGAGGAGGCAAAGAGGATCGCTGAAAAGATCGGTTTCCCTGTAATGATCAAAAGCGAAGGGGGCGGTGGTGGCAGAGGAGTTGTGGTGGTCCATTCGCAGGAGGAACTGGAACGTCAGTTCCCTAAGGCTTCAGGCATGGCTGAGGCAAGCTTCGGCAACCCCAATCTGTACATCGAACAGTTTCTTCCTGTGGTCAGGCACCTCGAGATACAGGTGATTTGCGACAAGTTCGGAAATGCCGTTGCACTCGACGAACGGGATTGCTCTTGCCAGCGAAGGTATCAGAAACTGTTAGAGATTACCCCATCACCATGGGGAGAGGCTTCTTCGGAGTTGCGCAACGCCTTGAAAGAGGCTGCCTTCCAGATGGCTACTGCAGTGGGATATGATTCCATCATCACGATTGAGTTTTTGGTCGATGACAAGCAGAACTTCTACTTCATTGAGGCCAACACCCGTCTTCAGGTAGAGCACGGCATATCAGAACTCCTGTACGGCATAGATATCGTCGAAGAGATGATACGCATTGCCTTTGGTGAAAAGCTCCGTCTCACAGAAGAGCAACTCAAGCCGAAGGGTTTTGCAATGCAGTGCCGGATCAATTTCGAAGACCCCCAGCGTGATTTCATGCCCAACTCAGGGACAATAACTCGCTATCTTTCCCCTGGTGGTGAAGGAGTGCGCCTCGATTCCTGCGTCTTTGGTGATTATGAATTTCCCAAGGCCTATGATTCTTTAGGGGCCTTGCTCATGACCTATGGCGGTACATGGGAAAAAACCGCCTCCATCATGGAAAGGGCCTTGTCGGAATATTTCATCGGCGGACTCAAAACAACCATACCCTTTCACAAGAAGATTGTTACGCATCCAGTGTTTAGGGCGGGCGAAGTCCATACCAAATTCATCGAAACCACGCCTGACCTCATTTCTTATCAGGAAGTAGTCCCGGAACATCTTCGGCTTGCAGGGCTCATGGCGGAAATTACGGCTGTGGGGTATAATCCCTATATCGGGCTCGGCCCCTACCGAACTCCGGAAGACGCAAGAGTCGGCCCCATGCCAACGGCCCAAGCCTCGTCTTCCACGGAGCCCTCAATAACAAACTATGAACCGCCCTTTAGGCCGGATGACCACAGAGATGTGGTCCTGGCCTATCTTCGAGACTCGGAGTTCGTCGAGTTCTCAAATACGACCCCCAGAGACGTTACCCAGTCAGAGTCTGGAAACAGGTTCCGCCTCTTTGACGATCGATTGGTCGGTCCCTTGCTCGACCAGTGTGGTTATGTGTCCATTGAAAACGGAGGAGGCGCTCATTACCATGTAGGTATGTTGGGGTGCATGACGGACCCTTGGGCGGAAGCCGAGGAATGGAACACCTTCGCTCCGAATACCCCAAAAATGATTCTCATTCGTTCCACCAACATCCTCGGGTATGCTCCGCAGGCCAGGGAAGTCATGGAACGAACAGGCAGGATGATCATCAAGGACTACCATGTGATACGCTGCTTTGATTTTCTGAACCACATTGACAACATGGTCCCTTTTGCCGAAATCGTGCTTCAAGCTGAAAATCGCATCTTCGAACCGGCCATCAGTTTGAGTTGGGCTGAAGGCTTCACCATTGAACACTACCTTTCCGTGTTGAATGACATCCTCTCTATGGTCGGTCGCATCTTGGGTTGCGATGAGGCAGGAGCCTCTAAACAAATCATTTTCTGTCTCAAGGACATGGCCGGGGTCTGTCCTCCGCGATTCATCTATGACCTGATCTCAGCGATTCTAGACGATTACCCGGAACTCATTATTCAGTATCACAGACATATCAGCGACGGTTTGGCAGTTCCGGCCCTGGGCAGTGCAGCAAAAGCCGGGGCCAAGATTCTCGACGTGGCAGATGGTCCGGCGGTGCGGTTTTACAGCCAGGCGGCCGTCTTGCCGGTGGTTGCCTACGTTGAAGGGGAGTTGGGCCTGAAAACACGCCTTGACAAAGATAAGATCCGGGAGGCGGCCTTTGTCCTAAAGCAGATCATGCCCGTGTATGATCATTACTGTCGACCCACATTCCTGGGTCCCGATCACGATGTGACCCGTCACGGCCTTCCGGGGGGCGCTACCTCAAGCAGTCAGGAAGCCGCCTTGAAGCAAGGATACGCTTTTTTGCTTCCCCATATTCTGCTCATCCTTGAACTGTGTCGAAAGCTTATTCGCTACCACGACGTGACCCCGGGCTCTCAGATCACGTGGACAAACGGTTACATGATGGCCGTCAAGGCATATGAGCGTGGCGGATTGGGGGAAGTGCAACGGATGATCGACCTGCTGAAGACCGTTACCTCCACCCCGGAAGAGGCCCTTGATGATAACGTCAAGAAAGACCGCCTGGTCCTTTTTTCCCACGCCAATGATGCCTTGAAGAACCTCCTTTGGGGCAAGTTCGGCAAGCTTCCCCTTGGCTGGCCTGATGACTGGGTGTATGAGTCTGTATTCGGTGAGAACTGGCGTGATGCCATAGCAGAACGCACGGAGGAAAGTCCTCTCAACTTCTTGCCCCCTGTGGACATGAAGGCCGTTGAAGCAGAGTTGGCCGAGCATATTGGACGTACGCCCACGGAAAATGAAGTAGTCAATTATCTCAATCACCCAGGAGACGCTTTGAAGCTGATAAAGAACCTCCACAAGTATGGAGAGCCGAATGTCTTGCCGGACGACATCTGGTTTGAAGGGCTCCAGCCTGGGGTAGAACGGGAGTTTGTCACCTCCGATGGAAAGGTACACACCATAAAGATCATACGAGTCGGCAAAACCCGCCCCCGTGGCACAAGAAGGGTGAGGTACAAGCTCGATTATGAAGTGTTCGTAGAAGATATAAAAGTGGCAGAGTCCGTCGAAGCAGGGCCCAGGCGCGAGATGGCCGACAGCAGAAATCCATATCATATTGGGGCGCCCTTTGATGCAGACCTGTGGCTCGTGCACAAAAAGGAGGGCAATGCTGTCAAAGCCGGAGAAGAGGTACTAAACCTTTCCATTATGAAGACAGAGTGCGCTGTCACTTCTGCTGTGGACGGGGTTGTAAAGAGGGTTTTGGTTTTTGCCGATTACAAGGCTGATAAGAAAATGGTCGCCGTGAAAAAGGGCCAGCTCCTCATGGAGCTGGCGCCGCCTTTTGAACGGTGCCCCAATTGTAATGCTGACATTGAAGAGGACTACAAGTTCTGCCCGAACTGCGGGCACAACCTGGAAATCCAGTGATAATTGCTGGGGGAATAGGGGCCTGTCAGCCCGTGCTTTAATGTTTCAAGTGGGACGGGCACAAATATATAAGTAGTTTGACATGATGTTGGCGGTGAGGGAACTGGGATACGCGTTGACGGACTTATCCAGGCGTCTCGGGATGACCCAGCCCGGAGTGGGGCACGCCGTAAAAAGAGGCGAACAGTATGCTAAAGAAAACAACTGTCGGCTCATAGAAACTTAGTTATCTACTGACTCATGGCAATTAAAGAGATATTCGACGCGGTTTTAGCGTTGGACCAAGCCCAGACTGCCGATATAGTCCAGGCCGAACTGGCCCAGGGTACAGACGTCATGACTATCCTCAACGAAGGGCTTATTGCGGCTATGGATGAAGTGGGCAAGCGGTACAGCCAGAGTGTATTCTTTGTGCCCGAGATGCTCATGGCCGCCCAGGCTATGAAAAGGGGTGTGGCAGTATTGCACCCTCACTTGGTAGGTGCAGAGGCCAGACCCAAGGGCACAATCGTCATCGGCACCGTCAAGGGCGACCAGCACGATATCGGTAAGAACCTGGTGGCCATGATGCTTGAGTGTGCCGGGTTCAAGGTAATCGATCTGGGTGTGGATGCAGACGCGGGCAAGTTCTTGAGGGCTGCCAGAAAAGGCAACGCTGATATTGTCGCCATGTCAGCCCTGCTTACCACGACCATGTCCGCTATGGAAGCTACTATATCCAAACTTAAGATAGAGGGCAGCAATCCCAAGACCATGGTGGGCGGTGCGCCGGTGACTCAGGCCTTTGCCGACAAGATTGGCGCCGACGGGTACAGTCCGGACGCCCCTGGTGCCGTTACTGTGGCCCGACGGTTGGTCGCCAAGTGAGCTCTCCCATGGGTTAGCCTGAAAATAAAGGGTTGTGGCACGAGTCATGAGCCGGTCCGACCCCAGACTAGCATTCCTATGAAACTGAAAGTGGTCGAAAACGACCCACTTATTGTGAACCAGGAACAGTCGACCATTATCCGCTTTCTCCCTGGGGCCATCTCTGCCGCGCCGGAGGAGGTGGTCCGCTATCTGGCGGGGAGCAGGTTTAAGGAGGATCCTAAGATGCATGATCCTCTGCGCGCTACCATTGAGCAGGCGATCCACCTGAGCTGTCCCGTTCTTGTTTACAGGCTCAACAGGGTGACGGCTCTTGATACTTCGGGAGGGCTGATCATGGAAAGCGGGCTTTGCCTCGAGGTACCCCAGGTTGAACGCCGCCCCAACACCCGATACCTTGCTTCGTGCGTCTGTAGCCTTGGCGCGGCTCTAGAAAATGCCTGCCGTAGGCTCACCTACCGGGGCCAGCTTTTTCAGGCCATGCTTCTGGACGCGGCTGGGGTAAGCCTGCTGGATGCTCTGGCAAACAAAAGTCATGAACTGCTTAGCCAACGAGCGCGGGGGATGCAGTTGTTTGCCGGCTGCCCTTTCGGCCCCGGTTACCAGGATATGCCCATGGAAACCCAGTCTCTCCTGTTCCAGTTGGTGGACGCTGGCGCTATCCAGGTGAAGCTCAACGAGAGTCTGGTCATGGAGCCCATGAAATCTCTCTCTTTTTTCGTTAGATTGAGCCCAACGGAAAACCGGAGAAGCCCTACCGTCAAGTGTCGGCGCTGTAACTTGAAGCACTGCCAGTTCAGAGCAGAGCGGTAATTGTACGTTAAAAAGGCAGAGCCACTTATGAGCTCGAACCGTCATGAAATTGTTTTGCTCTCCTCTGGCCGGCGCATCGAAGCCACCGAGGGGCAAACCCTTTTCCAGGCCTTGACTTGCGCCGGTATTCAGCTCCGCTCCGAGTGCGGTGGCAAGGGGATCTGCGCCAAGTGCCTGGTCGGCGTTCAAGAGGAGCCTGGAACAGAAGGCAATGGCCAGGTCGGCATGGATGTGGGCAGCCGGCTCTCACGCCTGGTGCAACGCCAGGCGTGCCAGTGGGAGGTCCAAAGCAACCTTGCCATTGACATACCCTTTACCAGCCTTGCCCCTGCTGAGGTGATCACCAAGCCGACCTTCGTGCGCAAGTTCGGCCCGGTGAGGACTACCCCGACCCCAGCCCTTAGCCGCGCCGGTTATGGGTTGGCCGTTGATCTTGGCACTACCACCATTGCGCACTTTCTCTGTGATCTGGGCCAGGGCAAGGTTCTGGCCTCAGGATCTGTGCGTAATCCTCAGCTGATCTTTGGGGACGATGTGATGAGCCGGATCAGCTCCGTGGCCTTTGACAGGGACAACCTGGCCAGGATGCAAGAACTCGTGGTGGCCGCGGTCAACCAGTCCGTTGCATCGCTCGCCGGTCAATGTGGCATTGAAACTGACGACATCGCGAAAGTCGTTGTGGTGGGAAACTCCTGCATGATCCACCTCTTTCTGGGAGTGGATCCCAGTACCATTGGGACCTACCCTTACCAGCCGGCTTTTACCGGCCCCAGGGAAATGGCTGCTGGAGAGGTTGGCCTGCTGGGGCTTCACCCTGAGGCTCGAGTCCACACACTGCCGCTCATCTCTGGTTTTCTCGGCTGCGATGTTGTTGGTGCTGTCATGGCAACCGACCTAGACCTGAGCGATGATGGGACTTTGATGCTTGATGTAGGCACCAATGGCGAGGTCATACTGAATGTCCGAGGAGACCTCATTGCTGCCTCATGTGCCACCGGTCCTGCTCTAGAGGGTGCGGCCATAAGCCATGGTATGCATGCGGTTTCAGGGGCGGTGGATGCCATCAGCCTCGACCCAGTGGATGCAAGGGTCAGCCATTCGCTGATCCAACGCAATCCAGAGGAACCGAGAAAACCCGCCGGCATCTGTGGCTCGGGTGTAGTGAGCGCCGTGGCTGCATTGTTAAAAGCGGGTGCGATTCTTAAGAGTGGCCGTTTCAATCCGCAGTGCAATCATCCCAACCTTCGGCGCAACAGCGGGGGGGCGGTGGAGTTTGTTCTGGTGTCGGCAGAGGAGACCCAGGCAGGCGTGGACGTCACGTTAACCCAAAAAGACGTCAGAGCGGTGCAATTCGCCAAGGCAGCACTCCTTGCCGGCATCACCCTCCTGTGCCGGGAAGCGCAGTCAAAGCTGCCTGAACGATTTCTCATGGCCGGAGCCTTTGGGACTTTTTTGAACAAAGAGGATGCCATGACGATCGGCATGCTGCCGCGGCTTGCCCAGAACTCTGTGAAAACCGTTGGAAATGCTGCCGGTGAGGGAGCAATCCTCGCAGTACTCTATGGAGACAGTACTGAACGGGCCGAGGAAATTGCCCGCCGGACCAGGGTGGTTGACCTGGCCTCCCATCCTGATTTCTATAAGGTGTTCCTGAACTCTTTGGCATTTCCAGATCCTCGAGAGCAGAGCAGTACATAGAAGGGGGTACGGCATGAAGAGCAGCGAACGATTTCGCGAGACCATGCGATACGGCAGGCCCGACCGCGTGCCCTACTTCGAGGAGGGCATACGGGCCGAGGTGCTGAAAGTATGGCAAAGGCAGGGCCTTCCAACTGATGCAAATCTTTCTCAGATGTTCCCCTCCGATCAGCGCGAAGAGATCCTGGTGGACTTAGAACCTCTTCCCAAACTCAAGAAGTGGCCCACCTCAAGGCCCGAGCTGGAGGCACTTCGAAGGAACTTGGATCCATACGACTCCCGTCGTTTGCCGAACAAGTGGCCCAAGCGTATTAGCGCCTGGCAGACACGCGACCACGTGCTCATGCTCCGGGTGCACCGTGGCTTTTTCCTTTCAATGGGCGTTAATGACTGGCGTAGGTTCACCGAGGTAGTCCGTCTGGTCATAGAAGATCCGCAGTTCGTGCGAGAAGCCATGGCGATCCAGGCTGAGTTCGCGGCCAGACTGGCGGAACGGGTGCTACGAGAGGTTGAGGTTGATGCGGCTGTCTTTACTGAGCCGATCGGGGGAAGTGACCGACCCTTGATCTCACCACGGATGTATGAGGAATTTGTGCTCACCAGCTATAAGCCCGTTTTCGATGTGCTGGGCCGATACGGAGTGGAGACGATAGTCTTTCGGACATTTGCGAACACCAGAATACTTATCCCGAGCATTTTGAAGTGGGGTTTCACTTGCCTCTGGGCCTGTGAGGTCAACAACGAGGCAATGGACTATCGCGATCTACGCCGGCAGTTCGGCCGCGACCTGCGCCTGATCGGTGGAATAGACCTTGATGCACTGCGGGGTGACAAAGAGGCCGTCCGCCGCGAAGTCGAAGAGAAAGTGCCGCCCCTAGTGGCTGACGGCGGCTACGTGCCACTGGCCGACGGACGGGTCCGCGAAGATGTGCGCTTCGAGAACTATGTGTACTACAGGCGGCTCTTGGAGAAAGCAACACAGAAATGAAATGGGGTCAGGCCTTGAATTACAAAATCTTACAGAATGAGATGTTTTATTCGCCTTCGCCGGAATACCCTGCAGCGCACCGTCGCCCAAGCTATGGCGCGTCGGCGACTTGCTGCAGGGATGACACGCGGC
>JAFGFW010000084.1 GCA_016930875.1 Deltaproteobacteria bacterium
AGCATTGCTTCAATGTCGCCAAATACACCCTTCCCATCCGCTAGAGCACAACCATCTGTCACTCATCCCAGAAGTGCCGATTGCTATTATGAACTGTGTCTCAGCGGCACCAGTTATGGGCTTTGGAACGCGCAGATGTCAGGTTTCCACAAAGCGGGCCCGCTCAATTTCAGGGTGCGCTAGCCAAAACCCGACCAAGGTACGCAGGGCCACAGAAGCTACTTGTTCCAATGGTATCCATCCAGACGAGGGGCACGAAGGGAAGCAGGGTCAAGAGAATATCAAATGTCAAGCCTGATCCAGCGGGTGCAGAATCGGTGGGCCGCTTCAAGTAGCTTTCGCCATGGCTGGTTGGTGTGGGCGAACACTTCCAGCTCTCCTGAAAATGTGCGGCAGATGGCCATTCCCGAAGAGGTCTCACACTCCTCGTCCATCCATTTGAGCCTTATCGGGCCGTTGACCGTTGTGACATCCAATTCCTCATCCTGGAACTGGATAAGCGCCATCTGTGCCACGGCATAGAACTCATGTTTTGTTTGAGGTCCTGAGTTGCAAGAATAGGCCTTGATGTGGCCCGCTTCGGAAATAGCGATTTCAGGGACAAGAATGACGACACTACAATCAAGCGCCTCATTTTCTCCTGCGTAAACCCTGATAGGTTCTTTTTTCATTCATATCACTCTATTGGTCCCGACACGACGAAAGACACGCGCCAATAAAACATCCTCCACTGACTGCAAAACCAGCCTTGCCATCATATGAAGGAGCTGGGGGTGGAGTGTATTCTCCACTTGGATAGGCTGCCCCGTTTGACACGCCAATGGCATCCAGGTCGAACCCTGCGCTTCCAAAGGTGGGATACGGGTCGTAGATCACATCACCTGATGTATCCAAGGACATCCCGTCGCCAACGACATCGATAATCCGGATATGGGTGGCGGAGTCGAGCCCCACGTCTTCCAGGTCAAAGGGAGTCCCATATCCCTGCTTGTACTTGCCGGCAAGTCCATCAATATTCGTCGGATCAACCGCACCAAACCCCGATACAGGGCTCGGAGTCAAGGAGTCATTATCAAAACGGTAAAAATCCACGCCGTTTGACGACACTTCCACATGGGCCAACTCAAGAAAGCTGTCACTGAATGAGTTCTCAAAAACAGCAAAATCCCATCCGTCACCATTTTGAATTGGTTCATCAAACGTCATGGTTATCTGTCCTCCACGGCCGAGGGACACAATGTCAAAGGAGTTCCCTACAGCCTGGCCCACCGCCAACTGAGGAGCCTGGAAAGCAGCGTCGACCTCTTGGCCTGGAGAGTAATTTTCCCAACCTGTGGCCCAGGCCACCAATGCAGAATCATCCATGTGGATGGCCCAGGAACCGGACTCTCCTGCGGCCGGACGATAAGGCCCGGCCGCTGCCGCCAATGAGAAAAATGTAGCCGCCAGGACCACGGCACAAAAAATCGTCCCCCTGAAGAGAAGGCAATGCCCCATTGCTCTTAGAAACTCCACTCCATCCCTCCATAGAAGTTGCGAGCAGGCATGGGGTAATACGTCTCGCTGTAGGCCACTGTTGAGTAGAATTCATCGAAGATATTGTTGACGCCAACAAAAATCCTCACCCCTTTGTCTTTGTATATCAGCTTGCCGTCGAAAACTGCGTAGCCTTCCAACTTGTCGAATCGGTCGTTGTTCTGGTCATTTCCATCAAATCTGGGCCCTACATACGTTCCAGCAATAGAAAGCACAAGGGGTTCAAGAATTCGCCACTCCATCCCGATGCTTGCCTTATGTTCCGGGACAAGAGGAACGGTCGTCCCTCTTTCTTCGAACTCGGCCTTCACGTATGTGTAGTTGCCCCAGAGATAAAGGGAATCTGCTGCATAGACTCTCACGTCAGCTTCCACTCCGCGTCGCACGGTCTTATCATCATAGTTGCGGTTCACCTGAGGGTCCTGGTCAAAAAAGATTTCATCATCGATCCTGATTTGAAAAAGGGTCAGTGAAAATTCCATAATTCCCTTTAGATGATACCGCCCCCCTATGTCTATGTGGCTCCCCTCCTGGGGCCTCAAACCCTCTTCTCCTTGGGCGAATTCGTCCACATTGGGGATGCGAAAACTCGTTGCATAGCTTGCAAATAGGGTGGTGTCAGGACGCCAGGAATAAACCAGGCCGGCCTCCTCGGCGTGATTGGTCCATTGCTTATTTGAAACTGTCCCGTTCACCCACCGCTTCACACTACCGAAAAGCTGATGTTGATCGGTGCGGAAGCGACCGTCATAATCATTATACCGGTATCCCAAACGAAAAACGAGATCCTTTGTAAGGGATAAGTCATTGGTCAGGAAAAACCCCAGACTTTCAACATCACCATTCTTTCGCTCATCCTTGGACAGCTCTTCTCTAACGTATTCTGCTTGATAATGATCCAAACCGCACTGAAAATGGTGCTCCAGCTCCCCGGTTCTGTATGATGTGTCATACCCTAGATCAAAGCTTTTCGTGTCTTCATCAATACTGTCTGTCTGGTCCTGCCTTGTAATGAGCGGATTATATCCCATGATGTAGGAGTTATCCCGATAACGATATCCTCTGTGCGCCTTGACACGACCCCACTTATCCAGGTCGATTTCAATGCCCCCTACGTATCGCCGGTCAGCAGTTTCCCCGAAATCGTCAGGACGGTCCGTTAAAGTCCGCTTCTCTTTTGACTCCATATCTTCCTTGCTAACCGGGCCAGGCAAGCCGTACACGTCCTCATGGCGAGAAGCTGACATCGTGAGCGTCACACGGTCGCCAAAGTCGTAGCCAACCTGGCCCGCAACATCCTTTTTTCGCAAGTAGCCGTTATCTCTGTATCCATCGGAATCAAAGTAGTCAGCATTCAAATTGAACCTGAGGTTCTCAATCTGTCCTCGATGTGACACCCGACTGTCAAAGGTGTCATAGCTGCCGTATGAGGAATATAGACGAGTCTCAGGTTCTTTTTGTCCTTTCTTGGTTATGATATTGATGACTCCGCCAATAGCCCCATCCCCGTAGATCACCGATCCGGCCCCACGAACGATTTCTATGCGTTCAATTCGATCCAGGGGGATCGAAGAAAGATCAGGGCCGGTCAGATCAGGGGGATTCAGCTTCACCCCGTCAACCATCACAATCACGTTGCTGACAAAGGTATCTCCCATGCCGCGTATATCCACGCCTGCCTGCTTGTCGTTACCGAAAAAGCTCCTGAGGTTCATGCCCGACTCCCTTGCCAGGAGATCTACGATATTGTTGCTTGGAGCTTGTTCGATATCCTCACTCGTTATGATGGTAACATTCCGGGGTATGTTCTTCACGGGTTCGTCGATCCTGGTAGCTGTCACCACGATCTCTTCAAGTTCAAATCGGGGCTGATTGCTTCGTTCCTCCAGGCCTCCAGCCTCGTCCTGAGCACACAACAGCTCGTCACCGGACAAAAGCGACAGGAACAAAAAGATCAAGCACCAGCCTATCCGGAAGCCACGCGACGCCATATATTCCCTCAACATGAACCTTTCATTCGAAAAACCCACTGACGTTTGCCGCAGCAGAACGTGCATCCATGCTCAGAAAAACAAGAGGCTGGGCCGATCCAAAATCACCAGCACAGGCCCAGCCTTCCCAAATCAGTATCCTCTGCCAGACGACCTTAAAGCCAAGCAGCCTCCTGCCAGAGCCCCCAAAACCAAGATAGCAAACGACGTATGGAAGGCATTGCATTCTGAACCGGAGGCCGCCGTATTGATGAAACAGCCCCCCCCACCACCGCCGCCATCGCTACGAGTGTTTGAAGGCGAAGACGACAATGCCCCGGCCAACCCGCTGGGATCAACAATAATACCGTTTTCGATCCCGTCAGCATCACCATAGTTACCATCCTTGAGTTTCAGGGTAACTACGGTCGTTCCTTGGGCGGTCAAGCCAAATGATGCATATCCTAAATCCGAATAATCTTGCCAACCATTCATTGGATCGTATTTATACCACTTGGCGGAATCTGACGCTGCTTCAGAAAGGTACACCTTTATAGTGGCTTCATCACTGGGGTTATTCACCCTTAATGTAAAACTCAACAGACCCAATGGCATCGTAGCAGGCCGCGCTGCGTTGTCGGTAATACTGGTGGGATCGATAGACTTAATGGCAATGATTTCACTAACATTTTGGGAATCTTTGTAGCTAACGCCTATCTGTCCATTTCCCACAACCGTGTTTACGCACTTAATCGTGGGTTGGTTCACATCAGGGGTTCCGTCATTATCTAAGTCTACTGTAACATCGACCTCCTGACTATCTGGTATTCCGTTCAAATCAGTATCATAATCAGACGGAGTGCCATTCAGACTGTCCATGCAGAAGTACGCAGGAGTATTCATGCCCCAGTCACCGACATCTGAGGATGTTAACTCAAACTCCAGGCTCTTGACCGGGCCTAGACTGCTCAGATCAACCCAGGTCCAGGTGTTTACGATGTCCGTTCCATTGGCCAGCAAGAAATCGACTGTTCCAGTTTCATCCCCGCCCCCATCCCTGCCACGGATTGTCAACTTAAACC
>JAFGFW010000085.1 GCA_016930875.1 Deltaproteobacteria bacterium
AGCATTGCTTCAATGTCGCCAAATACACCCTTCCCATCCGCTAGAGCACAACCATCTGTCACTCATCCCAGAAGTGCCGATTGCTATAGATCTGTGCCGGAGCCTACCAACAAAGCGTTTCCTTTTGCAATCTTTACTCCGAATTGCCCATCAGACATCAGCATAACCGACCCTTCAACAAGGCTAATGTCAGTGTAATTCATGGGGCCAAATGACTGACTGTTGGTCAAAATCCTGTCCAGAATGGCTGCTGGGCTTTGGTATTTTCCTTTCTGTTGCTTCTTTGGCGCGGGCCATGGCGTCTAAATAACGAATTCGCTCCAAGAGCGCCGGGTGGGAGTAGTAGAAACAGGCGTACAGGGGGTGGGGATATAGGTTCGAAAGGTTTTCCCTGGCCATCCCTTTCAAGGCGTTCGCGAGGTCACTGGTCCCCTGCAACAGCCCGGCAGCATAGGAATCCGCTTCCCTTTCAAACCTCCTGGAAACCGCATTGCCTAACGGACCGAGAAATTGATCCGCGACCGCCCACAAAACCCCGACAAGAAGAAGTCCCACAAAGGAGACCACGTGATCAAAACCGAATGTCACAAAGAGAGTGGGCCACTCTATGAGTATTGAAGCCAGATAGAACATAAACAAAGAGAAAAGGCCAAGGAGCAGGATGGTCTTCAATATATGCTTTTTTTTCCAGTGCCCGATTTCATGGGCCAGGATGGCGACAATCTCCTGGTGGCTGTGCGAGGTGAGGAGCGTGTCAAAGAACACAATGCGTTTGGTCTTTGCCAATCCCGTAAAGTAGGCATTAGTGTGACGGCTTCGTTTTCCGGCGTCCATTTCAAACACACCTCCTACGGACAGGCCTCCCCGGACCATGATGTCTTTGACCTTTGCTTCAAGCGCCTCATCTTCTAAAGGATAAAACTTATTGAACCAGGGAGCGATTACAGTCGGATATATTATGAGCAACAGGAGTTGAAAAGCAAAGAATATGAACCATGCCCACAGCCACCAGAGGGCCCCGCCGTGTTCGATCAACAACAGAACCGCAAAAAGCAAGATGCCGCCGATTATTGAGCCAACCACCAAACCTTTTACAATATCGGCAACCCATATCTTAAGTGTCGATGTGTTAAAACCATACCGTTGTTCAATGATAAAGGTCCGGTAGTAATTGAAGGGGAGAGAAACGAACGTCTGAACCACGGCAAGTGCGGCAAAAAAGACCATCCCCGAAGCAATAATGCCGACCCCAAGGCCTTCAATAAGGCTGAGAAACCAGGGTAGCAAGCCGGACAAAATGACAAAGAGAAAAAAAGCGTTGCTGATGCATGAGGCGAAGATACCAAAATTCTGATTCTCAACCGTGTAATCTGTGATTTTGGATAATTTTTCATGGTCGATGTAGCCTTTGAACGGATCAGGGACTGTGTGGCCATACTTCTTGAGGTGACGCACATTCATCCTGGTCAATGCCAGCTCAAGGACCACGCCTGCCATGAAGATGGCAAGATACAAAGCAAGAAGCGGGCTTATCGGGATCATTTGTTGTTGGATATGGCTCATTTCAGTTCAGTTAACAGTAGACGTTCACAGGTTCAGGGTTTCGGTGAACCCTGAATCTCTGATCCAGTGAACAGTTACCTTTAACACAAATCCATTGGCAATTTAACTTATAATCCTATAAGAATTTCGTAACCGTTCACAGGTTACATTTACGCCGTATGGAATTGTTTTGAAAGATGAACATCGAACATCCAACGTCGAATGAAAAACGAATATCCAATACCGAACATTCAACGGCTATTTCTGATGAAGTCGCAAAAAGTCGTCACTCCGGTGAAAACCGGAGTTCAGAGCCTTTGTAACTACCTGCCGCGACGGGCGCGAGCACGGCGGGGCTGAATAAACTGGATTCCGGCTTTCGCCCGCCTGCGGGCCAAAGCCTATGGCGGAGAGCCCGGAATGACAGAAAGAGGTGTTTTTCGACTTTTTACGAGACCGTCATTTCTGTTTCTTCATCTTTTCCCATTCAACATTCGATGTTGGACGTTCGATGTTCGATGTTCATTTTTTTCTAACCGTGAACGGTTACAAAATTTCCAAAAAATCACCAAATTGGGCTCTCACCCTAAAGGTTTTGCGTAAAAAGCCCGAAAACATAGAAGACATCTGTTCGATTGCATCCGGGGTGTTTGAAGGCGATCTACAAGTCCGTAAAGATTGACATTGATGTCTGTCTATCGTAGACTGAATTTGTTTATGAGAGGCAGAAGTCATATTGTCCCCTTGCCAGACAGGTATCCTCATCATGGCCCTTGACCAGCGCAGTGCGGTTCAGACTGTCTGGGCCGTCCTTTTGACGGCAATGGGCGTACTTCTTTGCCTTAAGATGCCTTACGCCCTTCGCCAGGCGCCTGCGTCTGGCTTTTTGAGTTTTGTCCGGTATTTCATCGGCGCATTTCTAATTGTGGGAGGGATCAAGAAACTATATCGACTCTATCTGTCCAAGCCAAAGGAGTCTCCCCCTGAGAAGTAGGTTCCACCATGTGCGGTTTTTCACGGAGGTCTAGGTTTCCATGGTTGTGTTGAAAATGTCCAAAAAACAGGGCTCTGCCAACGGGACTGAGCATGGGTCCGGCCTGAAGCAGGAAGTAGAATACCGTGAAAGGCTTTTGGAAATCACCAACCGTGTCCATGCCGCAAGCAACATTGATGAAATCCTCATAGATCTGAAGGAAGATGTAACCGAACTGTTTGATGCCGAGCGACTCACCGTATATGTCGTGGACGGAATCAAAAAAGAACTGGTTTCCAGGGTAAAATCCGGAGACGAGATCAGCGATATCCGGATACCTATATCCACCACCAGTCTTGCGGGGTACGTGGCTCATAAAGGTGAGTTGGTAAACATCAAAAACGCGCACAATAGGAGCGAACTCTCGTCTATTGACCCAAACCTTTCCTTTGATGAAAGCTGGGACGAAAAGAGCGGATTTCAAACCCGACAGGTCCTGGCCGCCCCCATCAGCTTTCAAAAATACCTCCTCGGAGCCATTCAGATCATCAACCACAAAGACGGTATGGCCTTTACCGAACGCGACGAAGCAACGGTCCAGGAGTTAGCCAAAATACTTGGCATCGCCATCTACAATCAAAAAAGGATGGCAAAAGCGCGCCCGGGCAAGTTCGATTATCTCGTGGAAAATGGGCTGTTGGCTCAAAAAGAACTGGACAAGTCGATTTCAGATGCTCGCCAGACCAGGAAGGATGTTGAGTCCATTCTGTTACAGACCTATAAGATCTCCAAGAAGGAGATCGGCAAAGCCCTGAGCCAGTACTACAGGACACCGTTTGTGGAGTACAGCGAGACACTGCCCATTCCTGGCGAGCTTCTAACAGGACTCAAAGTCTCGTTTATGAAAAGAAACTACTGGGTGCCCATTGGAAAAGATGATGACAAGGTCATCGTCGCTATTGACAATCCTTTTCACCTGCAAAAAATCGACATGATAAAGCCCCTGTTTGCAGGCCAGCCGCTGGCATTTCACGTGGCTCTTAGAGAAGACATCCTCAGTTTCATCAACCTTTTTTTTCAACAGGAAGGTGAACAAAGAGACATTGACGAGATACTCGGCCAGTTAGCGGTTGAGGAAGAAGAGATTGATGAAGCCGAAAAGGGAGTAACTGATGAGGATAGCGCCGTAGTCCAGTTGGTCAACAAGATCATCCTGGATGCATATGCTCGAAATGTCTCTGACATTCATGTAGAACCCTATCATGGAAAAAAGAATACCGAGATTCGATTCAGGACCGACGGTGTTTGCCAGCTTTACCAGACCGTGCCCTACAGCTACCGAAATGCCCTTGTTTCCCGCATCAAGATCATGTCGGATCTGGATATTGCCGAACGCCGCAAGCCCCAGGACGGCAAGATAAAATTCAAGAAGTACGGGGGAAAAAACATCGAGCTTCGCGTGGCCACTGTGCCAACGGCAGGCGGCCTGGAAGACGTGGTGATGCGTATTCTCCATAGTGGCGACCCCCTGCCCCTAAACAAAATAGGGTTTTCCAAGAAGAACTACGAGGATTTCATAAGCTTAATTGTTCAACCTTACGGTCTTGTCTTTGTGTGCGGCCCGACAGGCTCCGGCAAAACGACAACGCTTCATTCTGCCCTTGGATACATCAACAAGCCGGACATCAAGATATGGACTGCAGAAGACCCCGTGGAGATCACCCAGGTGGGTCTGCGCCAGGTTCAGACCCACCACAAGATAGGTTTTGATTTTGCCGCAGCCATGCGCGCATTCCTGAGGGCCGACCCGGATGTGATCATGGTAGGAGAGATGCGGGACAAAGAAACTACGCACATCGGTATTGAGGCGTCCCTTACCGGGCACCTTGTCTTTTCCACCCTCCATACGAACAGCGCCCCCGAAAGCATCACGCGGCTGCTGGACATGGGAATGGATCCCTTTAATTTTGCTGATGCCATACTGGGGATCATGGCCCAGCGACTCGTTCGCACCCTTTGCAAAAAGTGCAAGAAGCCGTATAATCCTTCCCGAGAAGAATATGACGAACTGGTACGCGAGTATGGGCCTGAAGCATTTGAGGCACTGAACATACCCTATTCCAATGATCTGTCTCTCCACAAGCCCACAGGCTGCCCAGAGTGTAACAATTCAGGATATCGGGGCCGCATGGGTATTCATGAGCTCTTGATGGGAACTGACGAGATGAAAAAACTGATTCAGGAAAAAGCAACCATGGAAACGATCCGGGGTCAGGCCATCAAGGACGGAATGACCACCCTGAAACAGGACGGCATTGAGAAGATCTTTGCCGGACACACGGATTTGTTGCAGGTGAGGAAGGTCTGTATTAAGTAGGATTACGAATTCCGAATTTAGGAATTACGAATTGCTCAATTTCCCAATTCCTCAACCCCCCAATCCTCGATGCTTGCTTTCTCAAACTTTCTGAGCTGGCCCTCATAATAGTCCCTCTCTTTGGGGGCGCTGGCCAGGGCCCGCTTGATAGTCCCAATCGCTTTTTGATGCAGTCCGTTGACATGATAGCTTTCGGCCAGGGTATCCAGGATATGCGGCGCTGGATCAAGGGCCGCGGCTTGTTCTGCATAGTCAAGGGCCTTTGTGGGATCTCGGTACTGGCTCCGGTCACACGTTGCGTAGATCCAGGCCAGGTTGTTTAGGGCTTCCGCGTGCTGGGGCGCCAGCTCAATTGATTTTTCATAGGCCATTATGGCCTGACCATAGGCCTTTTCTTGGTAATAAATGGAAGCAAGCATGTAGTGGAGATCGGAATTCGTCGGATTTCGCCTGATTTCCTTGACCAGGACTTTTTCAAGGAAGTGGCTGTTCAAGGTTTTACCCATCTCACCAAAGTTGATAGCATACCCGAAGTGACCCGTGAACAAAAGCCCGGCCACGAATACCGCGATACTCCTTCGCAGTTTCCGGTCGTGGCGGAGTATCCAGCGCCTGTCCATCTCGCATTTGTTCAAAAAATCGATCCGCTGGCGAATACTGAAATGATGCCAGCTTGGTCTGTCGTGAGCTTGGCCGCTATAGGCAGCGATCTTTTCGAGGGACGAAACAAGCCCCCGGCCTGTCCCCAGAAGAGTAAATGCGTGAAGATCTGCCTGTCGTTCACAATTACGCATGAAATAGCCAAAAACATAGCGGAAGTAGATCAGAAGCGTGGCGGCCATGGCCACTGTGAAAAGAATTGATGTGAGAGTGGATAGTTCGCCCCCCTGGCCGCGCATAATGGGAAATGCCAGATTGCCGTACAGGATGGCATAAAGAATAAGGTCAAACACAGCGTATGAAAGAACGATAAAACCCAGAAAAAATACGACATAAAGGACGAGATGCCTTTTCTTGACGTGCCCGATCTCGTGGGCCATGACGGCGTTGATTTCATCATCATCTAGGATTTGCAGAAGGCCTTCGGTCACAAGGATATAACGAAATCTCTTCACGAGCCCCATGACTCCGGCTGTCAGAAGCCTTCCCTGGAAGATAGGCCACCTTAGAATATTGTTGTATCCCAGCTTGGCCCTCTCGCACATGGCTTCGATCAGTTTGCGTTTCGGACCCGGCGGGAGTGGACGACATTGCCAGAAAAACTTAATCAAAGAAGGCGCCACAATGATGAGTGCCGCCAGGAAACATGAAAAGAAAATGAGCTGTCCCTCTGGTTTGGCCAGCAGCCGCCTTGGGGTGTCAAAAGGAAGGAGATTGATGATATCTACGCCTGCTGAGATCAGGAGCCAGGGCAAGATCACGGGAAAGTGAAACCAAATGTTGGAGAGCACATAGGATCGCCTTGAGACATTGGTTCCAAACAGGCGTTGATAGGGCCTGTGGGCAATAGCCCAGATGATCGCGAGGTAGGCGACAAAAAGCACAATAAAAAAAAGGGCTGTCAGGGCTGGCGAAGCCGAAAGGACCGGTATGGCCATGGCGAAGTGTTTGAGGTTTAACACGTAGATATTTACGGAAAAAATCACAATGGCCATGATGGCCTGTCGATTAAACAGCCGGTCGAACCGGCCGTGCAGGCCAGAGGAACCCAGGAGATCGATCTTTCTTGAAAGGGTGCCAAAGGCAGCCCGCGTGGCCGCTACAAATAAGGCCAGGAGAGCCAAAAAGGCAATCAGGGTTTCAAACGGTCCGAAATAAGGCTCCTCAGGGGGGTAATAGGTAGTGTAAATGAGGAGGACTAGAATGAAGTAGATGAAATTGCCAAACATGTGAAGGAATGGTCTCGCAAAACAGAACTAATCCTCAAGATAAGAAACGGGCCGTCGCGTACGCTTGGCCTCACTGCGGCGACGTTTTTCATCCAACCGGCGCCTCTTTGATGCCGGCGTCAGCCTCGTTTTGCGGCGGCTTTTGGGCTTTTCAGCCGCCTTTCGGATCAAAAGGACCAGACGGTCGATCGCGTCCTGACGGTTCCTTTCCTGTTTACGAAACCGCCGGGCATCGATAATCAGCACGCCTCCTTCGGTAATCCGCCTGCCGGCGAGACGCATAAGGCGATTGCGAACGTCATCCGGCAAGGACCGCGAGTTGCCCACGTCGAAGCGGAGCTGCACGGCAGTGGCCACCTTATTGACATTCTGCCCACCCGGTCCGGAGGCGCGGATGAAATCCTCTTGGATTTCGCTCTCGTCAATTGCTATGGTACGTGTGATGTGAATCATGCAAAGGCCTTTACCATCAAAGGTATGGCCACGAATGTCCCCAGGGCGCTGCCCATATTCGTAAATACCACGACGAGCAAAACCCGTGTAATCTTATTTTTCCAAAATCCCTTCACGGACAAGATGTCTTCTGTAAGGCCCTCGAAATCCCTGACTTTTGGTTTTCCCAACACGACCTCTACCAGTCCGGCAACCCAGCCGGCGGCAATCATGGGATTAAGCGATGTCAGGGGAGCGGCGACAATCGCTGACAGGACGGTCAGTGGATGGGCCAATGCCATCCCTGCGCCGAGACCTGCCAGCACACCATTGGCCATGACCCAGGACTTTATCATATGGGTTCCGGCGACAGTTCCTGCGGCAAAAAAGCCCCACATAATCAACCCAAGTATGCCCGCGGGGATGCCCCACTTCAAAAAAGCGGTCAGCTTGGGTTTTGGTGGCATTTCGTCCAGGACGTCCATATCTATTTGCTTTTCCCAACACCTTTTCATGCCAGGAACGTGTCCGGCGCCCACCACGGAGACTATCTTTTTCCCTGGTGCGGTTCTGGTTTTATAGGCAAGGTACTGATCCCGCTCGTCTATCAAGATGCGCCGCAGTTCAGGAAGCGCTTCCCCGATTTCAGAAAGTAGCGTCTCCAGGACGTCCATGTTCTTCATCTTCTCGACGTCCTCCTCTTTGATCTTGTCCACTTCCCCCGCGGAAATAACAAGGTGACCCAACAACTTGATCTTCGTCCAAACGCCCATGAGACGCCACGTTCTCGACAGTGTGGTGCGTATGTCCCTGTCTGCCAAGTGTATTCGGGCGCCAGCTTTTTCGGCAGCTTCAATGGCCTTCATCATCTCCTCACCAGGCTTGATTCCCAGCTTCCGACCGATCCTTTTCTGAAACGATGCGAGCATGAGATTTGACAGGAGAAGAAAGGCCTTTTTCTCTTTAATCACCTTGAGAAGATCCATGTTTTGCCATCGGTCTTTTTGTGTGATGGACTGGTATCTTGACTCGCAGAGTTCAATACAGACCGTTTCCGGCTTTTCCGCCTCGATCACTCTGGTAACCAACTCTGCGCTTTGCCTTGATACGTGGGCCGTGCCTACGAGGATGATTTCCTTTTCTTCAAAGCTCAGTTGGTGTATGTTCTTGTTATTCCACATGATAAAGGCTTTAGGGTAATATAGTTTTTCAGAAAAACAATATTCAGTGATAGCACTCCTAGTAGTACTTCTTCTTCCTTGATAGCTTGCCTACGATCAGTCCAACGAAAAACACACCGCCCCCAGCGAGGAACCACGCTAGTATTCGTCTGCGTATAAGACTCTCATTATCCTGCGTTAGGTCTTCTATCTCTGCTTTCAACTCATCGTTTGCAGTCCGCAGGGCGTCGTTTGCCGTTTTGACTCTATCGCGTTCCGCTACCAACTCAACCACGTTTTTTGATTGACTGACCAACTTGTCATACTTCCCAGCAAGCTGTTTGATCTCATTTTTGGCGCTGAAGGCCTCTTCCCTGCTCTTGCTCGTGCTCTCCCCGGTGGCCTTGAGTTTTTCCAGCAGCACAGTCCGGCCTTTTTCGAGTTCCTCAACCCTTGATTCCAACTGGCCTACCTCTTTTCTCAAACCTGCTATGATTACGGGCTTAGGTGTGTTGGAACTTATGTACTGCTTAGCCACCCACCCTTCTTCGCCCTCTTCTGTTCGCACCCTGAGGTAAGTTTCGTTTTCTTCAAGGATTTCGACAGGGGCGTCCGACTGAAGCATTCTTATCACATTATATTCGCTTCCAGGACCTTCACGTAGAGAAAGTATAAGCATATCCGTTACATATCGTGTGTCAGCATGGGCAGATCGAACAGTGGCAGGCGACAGTGTCAGTAGTGCGAATGGGAGTATGAATATTGCATCCCTGATTCTTGCGTGTTTCATGTCAACTCCCTCCCAACCCGGATAAACCGGAAATCCGCACGGATTTAATCGTCTTGAAAATACATCTAGTTGGCAAAGTTACATTCTACTTTGACGTTGCCGTGCATTATGGTTGATGTGCGCCCCAAAAACAATAAAAATTGCAAGAATTATACCCATGAAAAGGCGTCATTGAAACCCAGTGGCTGCGTAACTCTTGGAGTAGCCAAGCCAATGCCTGCCCGGCGGGTGGTGAACTTCACTTGATGTTCAGCCGGCACCACTTCCTGGCGCCGAAGTGCATTTGCCATCAAAAACCACACCTTCATCGATAAGCACCACCGGGGCACTGAGGTCACCAAAAACTCGGGCTGGCGGATGTAACTCAATCCGATCTGAGGCTCGGATATTGCCCCTTACCTCCCCGCTCACAGTTGCAGTGTGGACAGAAATGTTGGCATTGATCACCGCCTTTTCCCCCACGATCATCGTGCCTCCTTCGCTTTCAATATTGCCGGTGAAATGCCCGTCTAGTCGTACAGTTCCGTTGAATGTCAGAGTCCCTTCCAGTGTCGTTTGCGGGCCTAAAAACGTCTGTATCCCCTTATCTGCCCTTTTTTCCATTTCAGCCCTCCCTTCTGCGAATCCTAAAACCCGTCGCTGCCTGGATACTCTTTGTAACCCGGGTCTTTGAGATGTTTCACAAATACCTTGCAGCCAGATGTCCGTGCTTGCTTTACCAGACTTGAAATCCAGATCTTGGGCGGATAAAAAATCGGTTTGCTCTTTGTCTTTGGCCTTGGGCCTATCATTATCCAGTCAAAACACTCAAGTGTTTGGAAAAGCAACCATTCAAGCAATGGGTCACACGATAGAAATCTAACTGACGTCTCAATGCGAGAAAAACATTCCAGTGCTGGTTCGACCTCTTTCTGTGTATCAACTTTAACCCCAACCCAACAGTTGAGAGGGAATTCAAGCTCCAAATATCGTCTTGGATTCTTGGTCTGCAAGATATAGTTCCATTGTGGCGTATCCCTCACTATATCCAAAACAGCCTCGATATGCTCTTTTTCCACCCAATCACCAAACATGTCCCCCATGGTGCCCAGAAATACGTTCCTGTTTCCCGAAACGTTGCTTTCCGGGATCGGCGTGTTGTGCGGCGCATCAAATCTGTCAGGCCATAAGTGGGGTTTAAAGGAACTGTAGCCCTCCTCACGGGTACGCGAGTATAGCTTCCGTGCCTTTTCTATGCCATGACAATAGCTGCAATCGTGCTCACAACCGGTAATGGGATCCCATGACCATTTGCACCATTGGCGAATGCTCTTATCCTCTTGTCGATCAAATACGGTCATTAACCTCAGGCCCGTGCTCCCCTGTTCAATGTCAATCACGCCCAATATCAAAATGTCATTAGGCGCTTTTCATAAATGATAACCTCTTCATATCCAAAGATGGCATTTAGGTGGTGTAGCAAGGCATGCCCGCCCTCTTTCTGCCATAACTTTTCAACAGACTCATTTACTTCGCCATAAAAGGCCAGAATTCCTCTGAGAAATTGAGGCCTTTCCCCACTGGAAGCCTGCTGATCTGAAATGTCCGTGATCAGAGTTAGCCACATTCGACTTACGCCCATGATAAAATAAGGCCATGATTTCCTGATCGGTGATGACCACTTCGGATCACAAGTATCCTCGATATCGGCCTTACTAACCCAGTCTGTGTCATCGTATCTATCTTCGATGATCACACCAGCGCTTTTCATCTCTTTCAAGCATACATCAGACTTGATTGAATCGTAAATTCGGTTTGCCGTCTCGGCAGAAGAATAGAAAATAAAACTGAACTGATGTCCGGACTGGTCTCTGATTGCCCTTCGGTGAAATCGCCAGAGAATGATACTATCTTTGTACTGATACAATACGGGTGACAGGACCTTGTGAGCCAGCAACAGGTCCACGTGCCAGGATGGCTCCGCATCCTGGGGCCATTTCACGAGAAAGCGAACATTCCACCAACCGTTCCGGGTGCCTTCCACTCTGTCTTCTGTTGGCCTCAAGTTCGACAAATTGGCGGGACGAACAGATGCACAACCTGCCATCACTAACGTTATGAACACTGCAGCCGCCAGCAAATAGGCTGACTCTTTTATCTGAGGCACAAGCGCCCTCCTGCCGATGTATCACTCTGTTGCAGGCATACTCTTTTCTCGACTTCAATTAATTCTCAGAACCTTCGCTCCCCGGATTTTTCTCTCTCTGAGCTCCAGCAACGCCTTGTTTGCATCTTCAAGCGCAAATTCCTGAACCTCAGGTTTAATTGGAATTTCTGCCGCCAATTCCAAGAATTCGCTGACATCTCTCCTGGCCACATTGGCTACACTCTTTATCTCCTTCTCAAGCCAGAGATGAGCAGGGTAATCCATCTTCAAAAGATACTCCTTGTCCCGCTCTTCTTTACGAATCGCATTTATAACCAACCTACCCCCGCTTTTCAAATTTTTCAAGGCTTCGACAATCGGTTTCCACGCTGGTGTAGTGTCAATCACACAATCTAGTTTTTCTGGAGGGACGTCTGCCGTGTCACCCGACCAGACGGCGCCGAGTTCCTTGGCAAAATCCCTTTCCTTTTCACTTCTGGCAAAAACGAAGACCTTGGAGCTCGGATACCTGTGGCTTGCCATTTTAAGCACAAGGTGAGCCGAAGCCCCAAATCCGGTGAGCCCAAGGCTCTGTCCATCTTTGATACCGGTCAATCTCAGAGACCGGTAGCCAATCGCCCCTGCACACAGGAGGGGAGCCGCTTCCGAATCAGAGAATACGTCCGGGATCTTGTAGGCGAAATCCTCCAAAACGGTCATGCACTGTGCATATCCACCGTTGGCATCCCTGCCGGTCGCCTTGAAATCTTCGCATAGGTTCTCGCTGCCTTGCAGGCAAAACTTGCATTTTCCGCAGGCTGAATAAATCCAGCCAATCCCCACCCTGTCTCCAATCTTGAACTTGCTTGTTTCGGCGCCGGTCTTATCCACTGTGCCAACAACCTGATGGCCCAGAACAACTGGAAAGCGCGGCGGGGGCGTCCGGCCTTCAATTTCATCCAACTCCGTATGACAGACGCCGCAGACTGAGACTCGTACCAGGACTTTCTTGCCTTGTGGAACCGGAGCCGGCAGATCTACGAGCGCCAGCGGGCTCCTGTTCTCTTTGAGGCTACAAATCTTATTCAAGACCATTGCCTTCATTCCGTTTGACCTCCTCTTCTGAGCATCATAGTATTGCAACAGTTGAAAAAAATATTATAAATACTGTATGGTTGTCAAGAATATGAAATTGCGTCATATCGTCTTTATCATCCTTGGGCTGGGAGCAACGATAATAACCGGGGCCTCCGTGGGCTTTTTTTTCGCCCTCACACGGGATTTGCCCCAAATTCAAAGCCTGGGGACTTTTAAGCCAGCGGCTATCACTCGCATCTATTCAGCCGACAAGGAGTTGCTGGCCGAACGTTTCATCGAAAAGCGTGACCCCGTATCGCTCCGCGTGATACCGGATTATCTTAAGCAGGCGGTTATTGCCACAGAAGACCGCCAATTTTATGACCATCCCGGCTTCGATTTAAAAGGCGTCCTCCGTGCCCTCATCAAGAATATCAGGGCCGGAGACTATGTGGAAGGCGCCAGCACTATTACCCAGCAGCTCGCCAAAACCCTCTTTCTCACCTCGCGAAAAACCATCATGCGAAAACTCAAAGAGGCCTTTCTGGCTTTTCAAATTGAGCGCCGTTATACCAAAAACGAAATTCTGGAACTTTATTTGAATCAGGTCTATTTTGGGAGCGGGGCCTATGGTGTTGAAGCCGCATCGCAGGTCTTTTTCGGAAAATCGGTGCGGGAGTTGACGCTTGCTGAATGCGCATTGATTGCAGGCATGCCCAAATCACCCACCCGTTACTCACCTCTGATCAATCAGCCCCTCGCTCTCAAACGGCGGGCCGTAGTGCTGCAGCAAATGGCTCGGAACGGCCTCATCACGGAAGAACAGCTCAAGACAGCCAGAGCGTCACCTCTTAAGCTGCCTGACCGAGAAGCCAATTTGCTCAAGGCTCCTTATTTTGTGGCTTTCGTGACTGGTTTTCTGGAAAAAGAGCTGGGCGAGGCAGCATTGCGTAGGACAGGGCTCACGGTATACACGACCCTCAATTACGCTACGCAGAAGGCTGCAGAAAAGGCTGTAAGCCTGGGACTGGAACGACTTTCGGCCCGCATGGAAAAACGTGGTTTACTCGATGGGCGCTGCCCACAGGCGGGCCTGATCTGTCTGGATGTAAGCCGTGGGGCGATTCTTGCCATGGTCGGAGGCCGCAGCTTCAGGGAGAATCGCTTCAACCGCGCCACCATGGCCAGAAGACAGGCGGGTTCTGCATTCAAGCCACTGGTTTATGCCCTTGCGGTTGAAAAGGGTTTTGGCCAAAACGGGATGCTCTGGGATGGGCCGGTGGTGTTTAAGGGAGCCAGAGAAGGTCAGGATTGGACGCCAAGAAATTTTTCTGGAAAATACATGGGTGAAATAACCCTTCGGAAAGCCTTGGCTTTGTCCAAGAATATTCCGGCAGTGAAACTCCTTAACAAACTCGGACCAACGACTGCTGTGCAATTTGCTCACAGAATGGGAATAGCCCCCCCCCTTGATCCGAACCTCTCGCTGGTCCTTGGAACCTCAGAGGTGACACTCCTTGATTTGACCGCCGCCTACGCCGTGTTTCCAAATGGGGGAGTCTGGACCCGACCCTTTGGAATTGTTGAGATCCTGGACAGGGAAGGACGATCCCTGTGGAGGGAAAAGCCGCAGATGCGACCTGCCGTAAGCCCCGAGACCGCAGCCGTCACATTGGATATGTTAAGGGCCGTGGTAGAGGAGGGAACTGGCAAAGCGGCCAAGCGTATTGGACGGCCGTTGGGCGGCAAGACCGGCACCACGGATTGTTACAAGGATGCGCTCTTTATAGGGTTTTCTCCCACTATCGCAACGGGAGTCTGGGTGGGTCTGGACCATCACACCACCCTGGGAGACAAGGAAACAGGGGCTAAGGCCGCCCTGCCAATATGGATTCATTTCATGGAACAAGTTCTCAAGGGGCGGCCGTATCATGATTTTGACTTGCCTGAAGGCGTGTTAAGGGTTCGTATGGATGCTGAATCCGGCCTTCTTGCCTCCGAAGACTGCCCAAATGCAGTTACCGCTGTGTTTAAGAAGGGAACAGAACCGAAACAATATTGCAAGCATGCCGCAAGCACCGGCCTTGGTGGACTCTGATGGAAAAAACGTGAGGGGGGCCGTTGATGGGTGCTAGCCTGGGCCTTGCTCCTGAGACTCGGCGCGAGACGCAGGCTTCAGAAGATAGTCGGGCTTGATGTGACTCATGGATCGAAAGATGTTTCCCTTTATTTTCTTGTTCGTCAGGTACAATCGGCCGAGCATGTTCTTGATCTCCAGGCGCTTTGACGTCTTTGCCGTGGGACACGGATTGGGAAACTCGGGAAACCGGTGATCCTCTGCGAAGCGACTGATCGCCTGCTCATCCAAGTGAGCCAGCGGCCTGATCACCGCCAGTTTTCCTTTAAAGAAGGACTGGTACGGAATCATGGTGCTTATCTGTCCGCCGTAACAGATGTTCAAGAACAGGGTTTCTATGATGTCATCCATATTGTGACCGAGGGCAAGTTTATTACAACCAAGTTGGTCGGCAAGTTCAAAGAGTCTTTTTCTTCGAAGACGGGCGCAGAGAAAGCAAGGGTTTTCGCGATTTTCGTCGCTGTGTCCCTGTCTTCCATAGTCGGTATACTCAACCCGCAAGGGATAGCCCATTTTCTTGCAGTAATCTTCAATAAGGCAGGCTGGACTTTCTTCAAAGCCCAGATCTATGTGGACAGCGACCAGTGAATAATTGATAGGAATGCGGGACAACCGCTCCTGGAGAACCCACAAAAGCGTAAAGCTGTCTTTTCCGCCGGATAGACCCACTGCAATCCCGTCCCCGTCAGCTATCATATCATAGTGATGTATGGCCTGGCCAACAGCCCGCCGCATGGCCCTGTCCCTGAAGCGAGACATCAAGCCCTCTTATGTCTCCTCTTCGTCTTGTGTTTTTTCCAGTTCAACGCGAACCTTTCCTGCGGCGATTTCACGCAAAGAGATGACGACGTCTTCGTTTTTGGGCGAGTGTACCAAATATTGGGCACCTTCGCGCATTTGCCGAACGCGCTTGGCGGCGGCATGAACCAGCATGAAGCGGTTGTGACCCCGCCTCAAGCAGTCTTCGACGGTTACGCGAGCCATTATAAAACCTCCTTGAAAAGTAAAAGCTTACAAGTCCTGAGCCTAATACTATAAAATAACCATGAGGCGATCCATGTCAACCCCACAAAGGGGATAGTGCTGTTCCCTAGAGGGCAAGTCGAACCGTGTAGATGTCACCGGTCTCCACCACGCGCAGTTGGAGTCTCAACTCTCCCGCTCCCCGGGCTTCGCCGGGAAAGAAAATGAATCCATGGGCAATTGAGTGGGGCTCAATAGGCTTGTTTTCCATGGATTTGCCCATGAGATCATCGGAGATCTCGGCCCGTGCCTCCCCTTCCGAGCTGGCGGCTTTTGCCCCGCCCATCGTTGCGCCGATGGCTGCACCTAAGGCCGCGCCTTTCCCGGCCGCGCTCCCGACATTTGAACCGCCGATAATGCCGATGGCAGCCCCCAACAAGGCCCCTCCCACAGCAGATAAAATGCCAGGTTTAACTCCTGCCTTTGCGATGCGCGTCATGTCTGATTTCTTGCTCACCCGGTCATATGCAAGGCTGGAGTCCAAGATCGACCACAGATTGTTCTCTCCGTCAATCAAAAACGTCTGTGAAGGTTCAATCTCCATGGAATAGTCGCCCAAATTATCAAGGATTACCTGCACAGGATATAGACCTGCTCCTCTAATATCCCACCCAAAGGCCTTCTTGGCCTCCCGGGTATCGTCATAAGCCCTTGCAGCAACGGTGGCTCCAGCCACTTTCGTGGCATTTGGAAAAGCCGCCGGCATTTTGAACGGCACAACCTGTCTCTTGTGGCTCGTGCAACCTCCAATCAGAAAAAAAATCACTATGCAGTAAGAAAAAACCGTGCGACCTGTCATCACAACCCTCCTTTAATTTCCAGCAAGGCAAACAGCATAGAGCGGACCATAGATTAATTATACGCCCTGGAATTTTTACTTGGGGCGAAGCCCCTAAGGTCCTACCTACGAGGTACGGATGTCAATCAATTCATATTGCCTTCTGCCACCAGGGGCCTGAACCACAATTTCATCCCCAATCGTCTTTCCGATCATGGCCCTGCCAACAGGAGAGGAAACAGATATCCTACGCTGACTCACATCTGACTCGTCAGTCCCCACAAGCTGATACTGAACCTTTTCCTCAGTCTCCAAGTTTTCCAGCACAACCGTGCAACCAAAAACCACGCAATCCGTCCTCACGGTCTTCGGGTCAATCACATCAGCACTGGCAATCTTATGTTCAAGTTCGCTGATCTTACCCTCAACAAAGCCCTGCCGTTCCTTGGCAGCATCATATTCTGCGTTCTCAGAAAGATCGCCATGGGCCCGGGCCTCTGCGATGGCCCTTATAACCTCTGGCCTCTCAACGCTCTTCAGATGTCTAACCTGCTCCTTTAGAGCCTCATAGCCCACTTTTGTGATTGGTATGCGATTCAAGGCAATACTCCTTGTCTTCGTAAGTTCTCAATAACCCAGAGGCATGAAGGTTTTTTCTGGAAGGCGATATCCTTTCACAGATACTCTCGCGCGAGAAGCTCCGCTATCTGCACGGCATTGGTGGCTGCCCCCTTGCGTATGTTGTCCGACACGATCCACATGTTAATACCATTTGCAATAGACTCATCGGCCCTGATTCGCCCCACAAAGGTGTCATCCTTTCCGGCAGCGTCAATAGCCATGGGGTAGAGATTCTGTGAAGGGTCGTCCACTACCGTCACACCCGGGGCATTCTCCAGCAGGTCCCGAACATCTTCTGGGGCAATGCGTTCGCGTGTTTCAATATTGACCGACTCGGAATGGCTGTAGAAAACAGGCACCCGGACCGCGGTGGCTGTGATTCCAATAGTATCGTCTTCCAGAATCTTCCTTGTCTCATGGACCATCTTCATCTCTTCCTTAGTATACCCGCCGTCAAGAAAGACATCAATGTGCGGTAGACAGTTGAAGGCAATTCTATGAGGATAGACCCTTTTCTCCGGCTCAGCAGAGTTGATAATCGCCTTGGTCTGGTCGTAGAGTTCGTCAATTGCTTTCTTGCCCGTGCCGGAAACGGCCTGATAAGTGGATACCACAATCCGTTTGATGCCCGCCTTTGCGTGAATGGGCGCCAGCGCCACTACCATCTGGATAGTGGAGCAGTTCGGATTGGCTATAATGCCCTTGTTCCCATAATTGGCTGTTGCCCCGGGATTCACCTCCGGAACGACCAGGGGCACACCAGGGTCCATGCGCCATGCAGAAGAGTTATCAACAACCACACAGCCATCCCGGGCGGCAATTGGCGCAAACTGCTGACTGGTGGCGCCGCCGGCAGAAAAGATCCCGATGTCTACTCCCTTGAATGAGGTCTCTGTTAGTCCTTCCACCGGAATCTCCTCGCCTTTGAACCGGAGTGTGCGGCCGGCAGATTTGGCAGTAGCCAGCAGCTTAAGATTATTGACAGGGAAATCCCTTTCTTCAAGGCAAGCCACCATCTGGTTTCCCACCGCACCGGTGGCCCCAGCCACGGCCACATTGAACAACTTGCCCATTCTTCACTCTCCCTCAATAGATTCCACAATCAAGTCTCCCACCTCTGACGTGGAATGCCCCATTTGGCCTGCTCCTGCGCCCTTGAGGTCATCTCGCAAGACCTTGATAACGGCCCTTTCGATCATCTGGGCGGCCTCCGGCTCACCAAGGGTTTCGAGCATAAGCTTGGCAGCCAGAATTGCTCCTATTGGATTAATGATATTTTGGCCCGTGTATTTTGGCGCAGAACCCCCGATCGGCTCAAACATAGAAATCCCCTCCGGATTAATGTTTCCGCCGGCCGCAACGCCCATGCCACCCTGGAGCATTGCGCCCAGATCGGTAATAATGTCACCGAACATGTTCTCGGTCACAATGACGTCAAACCATTCCGGATTCTTGATCATCCACATACACAGAGCGTCCACATGAACATAGTCGGTTTCAATATCCGGGTAGGATTCTCCCACCTCGTTGAATGTGCGTTCCCACAGGTCAAAGGTATAGGTCAAAACATTGGTCTTTCCACACAGTGTCAGTTTCTTGGCCCGGCCCCGGCGCCTGCAGGCCTCAAAGGCATACCGAATACAGCGTTCAACTCCCATACGCGTGCTGATGGACTCCTGGATAGCCACTTCATGGGGCGTTCCCCGCCTCAGAATGCCGCCCGTGCCTGCATAGAGGCCTTCTGTATTTTCACGCACGACCACAAAGTCAATCTCATCAGGTCCCTTGTGCTTTATGGGAGTCTCGACACCAGGATAGAGCCTTACGGGTCTCAGATTAATGTATTGATCCAACTCAAACCGGAGTCTTAAGAGGACCCCCTTCTCCAGGATACCCGGCGTCACATCCGGATCACCGATGGCCCCTAGATACATGGCGTCACATCCTTTTATCGATTCAAGGACTCCGTCAGGCAGGGTTTCCCCTGTCTCCTTGTAATGTTTGCCACCCAGGCTGAAGTAACGAAAGGCAAGCTCAAAGCCTTTCTTGCCGGAAACAGCTTCAAGAACCTTCAATCCCTCGGCAACCACCTCAGGGCCTGTGCCATCGCCTGGGATAACGGCTATGTCATAGTCTCTTGGCGTCACGGTTACGAAATCTCCTTATCCATTGTGAGGGTTTTGTGCATATCTCTATGCTCGGTCTTGCTCCTGTTTCTGCTTCAGCACATACGGCATGAGTCCACCAGCCTTGATAAGCCCCTGCATAAAAGGAGGGATCGCCTTTGCAGAGAAGTGCCGCCCGTTTGTATGGTCGGTAATCTCGCCCGTATCCGGGTTGACGGATATCCGGTCGCCCGTCCTAATTCCCTCGGATACCCCCGGCGCTTCAAAGATCGCCAGTCCCATGTTAAATGCATTTCTATAGAAAATCCGGGCAAAGCTCTCTGCCACCACACACGAGATGCCGGCCCCTTTTATGGCCATGGGTGCATGCTCACGCGAGGAGCCGCAGCCAAAATTCTTGCCGGCCACAATGATATCCCCTGGCCCCACCTTTGCAGAAAAAGCGGGATCCACGCCTTCCATGCAGTGCTTGCCCAGTTCTTCACTGTCTGCCGTAACAAGGTACGGGGCCGGAATTATCACATCAGTATCAACATTGTCACCGAATTTCCAGACAGCGCCTTCAATTGTCATCAGCGGTTTTCCTACAACTCCTCCGGGCTCGCAATTCGTCCAAGTATGGCCGAGGCTGCAGCCACTGCGGGGTTAGCAAGATAGACCTCACTTGTCGAATGTCCCATCCGGCCGACGAAGTTGCGGTTCGTCGTAGCGACAGCTCTCTCGCCAGGCCCCAGGATGCCCATAAAGCCTCCCAGGCAGGGTCCGCACGTGGGGGGGCTTATAACCCCCTTGGCATTCAAAAAAATCTCAAGAAGGCCTTCAGCCATGGCTTGCCGGTAAATGCTTGGTGTGGCCGGTATCATGATAAGGCGGACATTCTTGTTAATGGTGCGTCCCTTAAGGACCTGGGCCGCGATGCGCAGGTCCTCTATACGTCCATTTGTGCACGATCCGATAACCGCTTGCTCAATAGGGATGGTTCCCACGTCTGAAATAGGCCGCGTGTTTTCGGGCAGATGGGGAAAGGCTACCTGGGGTTCAAGGGCAGAGACATCGTAGGACTTTTCCTCCTCGTAAACGGCATCCTGGTCGCTGTGAAAGCACTCGAAGGGTCTCTTTGCCCGCTGTTCAATATAGTCAAGCGTCACCTGATCCGGTGCAATGATTCCGCTCTTGGCTCCGGCCTCTATAGCCATGTTGGCCATTGTCATTCGATCCGACATCGGCAAAGCCTCTATGACTTCTCCAACGAATTCCATGGCCCTGTACGTGGCTCCGTCAACGCCGATATCGCCAATAGTGTGGAGGATCAGGTCCTTTCCGGTCACCCACTTTTTGAGCTCGCCCACATAGCTGAGCCTGATCGATTCGGGAACTTTAAACCATATTTCACCTGTGATCATGGCAGCGGCAACGTCCGTGCTGCCAACACCTGTAGCAAAAGCGCCCAGGGCCCCGTAAGTACAGGTGTGGCTGTCTGCGCCAATGACTACATCCCCAGGCAGCGTCAGCCCCTGTTCCGGCAACAGGACGTGCTCAATACCCATCTCCCCCAGCTCAAAGAAATGCTTGATACCATACTTCTTGGCAAACCTGCGCATGGTCTGGACTTGCTCGGCAGAACGGATGTCTTTATTGGGTACGAAGTGATCAGGGACCAAGGCAATTCTCTCGGGATCGAATACAGTGGGAATATGGGATTTCTCAAAGAGATCTATGGCAATCGGCGCCGTGATGTCGTTTGCCAGGACGAGATCGATCCCAACGCTCAGCAATTCCCCGGGCGCCACACTCTCACGTCCTGCGTGAGCTGCCAGGATTTTCTCAGTAATGGTTTGGGGCATGTTTACACAGGCTCCTGAGAAGGGACGTCGACGCTGTCGTTGGGACCGCCTTCTTTCTTGTGGTTTTTCTTACGAAGCCACAGAGTCATAAAGGGGCCTGAAAGGATATAGGCAAGCATAAAAAGAAAGAAAGTAACGCTTGGCTCTGCTGCAACCACTATTGAGAAAAGAATCACTAACACCAGCATGTTGAATCTCATTGTCTTGAAAAGTCCTGGACGCTTAAAACTGTAATACTTGATGGTACTGACCATCAAGAATGACAACACGTAGATCATGATGAGGATGGTCACATGTTTTGTGGTCCCGCCCCCACCTAAACGGTACAACAGGAGAACTGTAGAGGCTATCATGAAGGCCGCCGCCGGAATGGGCAGGCCCGTGAAATAGTCGCTGCTAACACGATCGACCTGGATGTTAAACCGTGCCAGGCGTAAAGTGCCGCAGGCAACAAACAAAAGAGCAGCTAACCACCCTAGCCTGCCAAATGGTTGCAGTGCCCAAAGATAGACCAAAATACCAGGCGCCACCCCAAAAGAGATGGCATCACATAGGGAATCATATTCAAGGCCGAACTTACTCACGGTACGGGTGACGCGAGCTATCTTTCCGTCAAGGGCATCAAAGAGGGCCGCAACCATGATGGCAATGGCGCTCTTTACAAAATGGCCCTGAATGGCGGCAATAAGAGCATAGAAGCCGCAGAAAAGGTTAGCAGAGGTCATCAAGTTAGGCAGGAGATAGATCCTGCGGTGCGAATCTTTGTTCTTGGACCGTTTTTTTCTCTTCATGTCAAATGCCCCAAAATCGAGGTTCCAGCCAATACCTTATCCCCCACAGATACGGCAGGTTTTGTATCCGATGGAAGATAGACATCCAGGCGAGATCCGAAACAGATAATGCCAAAGCGCTGCCCGCGCCTCAAGTGGTCTCCCTTCTGTATTCTGCAAACGATGCGTCTTGCAATCAGGCCCGCCACCTGAACCACTACGAGCCTGCGTCCGCTTCCAATGTCTAAGCTAACAGCATTGCGTTCATTGTCTTTGGAGGCCTTATCCAGATTAGCGGAAAAGAATCTTCCGGGATAATAGGATATATCAACCACCGTGCCATCCGTTGGTATGCGGTTGACATGGACATTAAACACGGACATGAAGACACTGACCTTAAGCATTTTCTCACGGGCAACATCACTCTCGCTGACAACCCTGACCTCAACAACTTTGCCGTCAGCGGGAGAGACCACTGCCCTGTCTTCGCTAGGAATTACACGGTCCGGATCCCTGAAGAAGAAAACGATAAAACAAGTAACCGCCGCGAAAAACAGCGCCACCATGCTTAGGCCCAAGGCAGCCAGATAGACGGTTACAAAGGCCGACGAAACTATGAGCGGAAGCCCCTCAGAAGCCACTGGAAAGGCCCTTTTGTTTTCTGGTCTAAGATGCGAAAAAAAACTCATATGGTTTGATCCGATCCCTAAAGGGTTAAGAAACGCTGCCCTGGGCCAGTTTCTCTTTCGTCCTCCGATGTTCGGCCAGGATTTGCTCAATCTTGTCCCGGCCTGCCAGCTTCAGCTTCTGGATTCTCTTACGTTCCACCCATTCTTCTGTAGACAAATAAGGATGCCTGTTATAATCTTCCAGTTGCTTTTCGTACTGTTGGTGCGCCTGCACATATTTTTCCAGGATCTCATTTTCCTTGATTAACAGGTCGATCAGTTCCCGGTCTCTCTTCTCCATAGACGATCCTCCTGGAGGTTTTGTCCTGAGTGGCAGACGTAACAGGACTTTCTTAAAAAATTATACTGATTTTCAATTATTTGTCAACCAACCGTCCTTTTTCCAGCTTTATCTCCGCATCCGACTTACGCAAGTAATTGGGAGCAAGCAAAGCAACGTCAGTAGTCTCACCCCGTTCAATTTGCTTCATTCCGATGTAAGCCACTACCGAAGCCTGCAGTGTATTAAGATAGGGCGGCGCAAATTGGGCACGGGATCCAAGGCACTCTTCAATCAGATCCCTGTATACGACAGCGCCATCACCGACAAAAAGACAGGGAGCTTTAATCTGCATAAGCCATTGCGTTGGCTCAACTGCGCAATCCGAAGCTATCTTCTCCAAGCCTGCATCACGACTGCACCTGTAAAGAGCTGTGTAGATCTCCTCCTTCCGGGCATCCAGCATAGGGCAGACGAGATCAGGAAACCATGGAAACTGGTACGCCAGGACATCCAGTGTGGAAACACCGGCAACCGGTTTTCCCATAGCAAACCCGAGTCCTTTGACAGCACTGATCCCGATGCGCAGGCCGGTGAAACTTCCCGGACCAGTGGTAACAGCAAGCCCGTCGCATTCATCCACACCCATACCCGCCATGCGCAAGGCAGAATCTACAGCCAACATAAGTCGTTTTGCGTGTGTCCTTGTGCTGGTCGCCTGAACTTGAGCAAGAAGGCTGTCGCCTCTAAGAACTGCAACGCCTCCGGTCTGAGTCGACGTATCAATGGCGAGAACTATCATCCCTCACCTTGCTCTCGGCCCTTTCTTTCGGGGCTTTCGATGAAGGGCAATCTCCAGGACCTTGTCCATGTGACTCACCGGGATAAAGGTGACTTTGCGCCTGATATTTGGGGGAATCTCGACCAAATCCTTTTTGTTTTTTTCCGGTATGATGATCTTCTGGACGTTCGCTCTGAGGGCAGCCAGCGCCTTTTCCTTCAGTCCCCCCACAAGCAGTACACGCCCCCGAAGAGTGATTTCGCCTGTCATAGCAATATCTCTGCTTACAGGCCTCCCGCTCAAGGCTGAGACGAGAGCCACGGCCATGGTGACCCCGGCTGAAGGTCCGTCCTTGGGAATGGCCCCTGCAGGAACATGGATATGAATGTCCGTGTCCTGGTAGAAATTTGCCCTAAAGCCGAGACTCTTGGCATGAGATCGGGCAAAACTGAAGGCCGCCCTTGCCGACTCCTGCATGACCTCGCCCAATTGACCTGTCAGGGTCAATTCCCCCTTGCCTTTCATCGTGGAGGCCTCTATATAGAGAACTTCCCCACCTGCTTGGGTCCAGGCAAGCCCGGTGGACACGCCAATCTCATGGCACTCCTGGTCCAATTCCGGGAGGTATTTCGGAACACCCAGGTAGCGATGGAGGTTGGCACAGGTCACTTTAAATATGCCTTTCTCCCCCTCTGCCACTTTCCGGGCCACCTTGCGGCAAATGTTGGCTATCTCGCGCTCCAGGTTCCTGAGGCCGGCCTCCAGGGTGTATTCTGATATGATCTTCCGCACCGCTTCGGAGCCCATGCTTATATGTTTTCTTGTGATGCCATTCTCCTTAATTTGACGCGGGATCAAAAACTTTTGTGCAATAAAAAGCTTTTCCTCTTCCGTGTATCCGGACAGTTCAATGATCTCCATGCGATCCCTTAGGGCTGAGGGAATAGGATCGGCAAGATTTGCTGTGGTGATAAACATGACTTTTGACAAATCAAAGGGGACGTTCAAATAGTGGTCGCTAAAACTAACATTTTGTTCCGGGTCAAGGACTTCCAGTAGGGCCGCAGCGGGGTCCCCGCGAAAATCGGCGCCGATCTTGTCCACTTCATCCATCATAAACACCGGATTGTTCTTGCCGCACTGCTTTAAGCCCTGCAGAATTCGACCCGGCAGGGCCCCGATGTAAGTGCGACGGTGGCCCCTGATTTCGGCCTCATCCCGAACACCACCCAAGGAGATACGGAAAAACTTCCTGTTCATGGCCCTTGCAATGGATCTTCCAAGTGAGGTCTTGCCCACACCGGGCGGCCCCACAAAGCAGAGTATTGGGCCTTTCATGGCCTTGTTCAGTTTTCGGACGCTTAAGTATTCAAGGATACGGTCCTTCACCTTTTCCAGATCAAAGTGGTCTTCATCGAGAACCCCCTGGGCCTTTTTCACATCCAGCACATCTTTGGTTGACTTGCTCCACGGGACTTCTACCAGCCAATCGAGATACGTCCGCACAATGGAGGCCTCGGCCGCATCAGGGTGCATCTGATCGAGGCGCTTTAGCTGTTTACCAGCCTCCTTTTCCGCTTCCTTAGACATCTTCGCCTTTTTTATTTTCTTCCTGTACTCTGAAACCTCCTTGGCCCTTTCGTCCGTATCACCCAATTCTTTGTGGATGGCTCGCATCTCTTCCCTGAGAAAGTACTCCCGTTGGGTCTTTGATATCTCTTCCCTGGCATGCGACTGGATCTTGGCTTGCATAGCAGAAACCTCCAGTTCTTTGCTCAGGAGATCATTTACTCGATGAAGCTTCTGAACGGGGTTGTTCATTTCCAGAAGGGCCTGGGCGTCTTCTGTCTTCAGCAGGAGGTTTGAGGCTACCAGGTCGGCCAAACGGATCGGATCATCAATACTGTGAAGAATAGCGCCCACATCACTGCTCAGCTCGCCTCGGAGCTCAAGAATCTTCACCCCTTGCTCGCACACATTTCGCATCAGGGCTTCGGTCTCAAGGCTCATCTCTTCGGCTTGCTCTTCCACGATCTTTTCGATCTTTACCTGATAGAAAGGTTTTTTCTCAGTGTATTCTGCGATCCGTGCTTTGGCCAGTCCCTGAACCAACAACTTGGCTCTACCGTCGGGCAGTTTGAGCATACGCAGGATCACGGCGACCGTGCCAACCGCGAAGATCTCATCAGGTTTCGGGTTTTCGACCGAAGACTTTCGTTGTGTGGCAAGAAGGAGAAGGCGATCTTTGGCCATCGCTGTATCTACGGCCCGAACAGACCTGTCTCTGCCCACAAACAGGGGAAGAACCATATGATTAAACACAACAATATCCCGAACGGGAAGGAGGGGAAGTTCCTCAGGGATGTCTATAGTCTCCCCATCTTCTTGAATAACGTCGATTGAGTCCTCGGTGTCTATTTGCCCCATGGGAATGCTCCTCTCAAAGATATACGTTTTCAGACATCTTTCATTTTCCAGTTAACAATCTGCAGCAGGCATACGTTAATGATGCAGGTTGTATGAGGCTGGAATGAAGGATGCCATAAATAGTATAGGATGACATGTCCTTATGACAACAAAAATCTTGATTCATTGGTCTGATTCATTGGCCCATGAACTATAGTTGTTTCTTATAACTACTTGTGATATCTTGACGTTAACGGTTATTCGGTTATAGTACCTTCATCAGGAGGCGTCTTGCAGCCGTTAGTCCTTAAGATTTTCGTCTTTTCCTTCGGCATGTGTGTCGGTAGTTTCCTCAACGTGTGCATTCACCGTCTTCCCCGATCACTCTCCCTGATCCACCCTCGATCCATGTGTCCTGTCTGCGGGGCCAGAATCGCCTTTTACGATAACATTCCGGTCTTGAGTTATCTTTGGCTTCGGGGACGGTGTCGCCACTGCCAAGCGGCAATATCCTCGAGATATCCCGTGGTTGAGCTTGCTGCGGGCCTGTTTGCAGTTGCGATCTTCATCAGATACGGCCTGGCCTGGGAAGCCTTTTGTTTGTATGTCCTGGTGGCTGCGCTGCTCGTCATTACGTTCATAGATATCGATCATCAAATCATTCCGGACGTAATTACTTATCCGGGCATTGTCCTCGGATTCCTTTCTTCCTTTGTGACAGGGCACATCACTTACAAAGATTCCCTTATGGGGATTTTCTTGGGTGGAGGCATCCTCTTGTTGGTTGCCTCAGCGTACTATTATCTCACCAAAAAAGAGGGTATGGGCGGTGGGGATGTCAAGCTTCTTGCCATGATTGGGGCATTTTTGGGGTGGAAAGGGGCCGTTTTTACCATTTTTGTTGGCTCAGCCGTTGGAACCGTCCTGGGCATAGCCGTGGCTCTGCGCACGCAAAGCGGACGAAAAACGGTGGTCCCCTTTGGGCCATTTCTTAGCCTGGGAGCCTTGCTTTACTTGTTTCACGGGCCGGAAATAGTGGACTGGTACATGGCCTTAATGAGGTAGCAGCCTTTGAAAACCTTCAGGCCCGGACTCCGGACCCAAATCTTGCTGAGCTTGACCCTGCTTCTAGTCGCTGCCATGATCTCGACCAGCTTCGTTGTCACACGGATCAGGGAACGGGACCTGCTTCAGCACAAGGTGGCTGACGGAAAGGCAGTGGTTAAAAAGATGCAGTTGGCCATTAAAGAGCTATCAAGAGGCCAAGGGCCACCCCCTTTGGAACTTGTCAGGGAACGCCTTAGAAACGGCGCCACATGGATGGCCCCCTCCAGGCTATTCGGACAGATCATTGTGATGGGAAGAGACGGCACGCTGTGGGTGGGCAACCAAGGTCCGGATCGGTCTGTAAAGCCTGGCGACCCTGAAATCGCCTCGGTCCTGCGCACGGGAAAAGGGACCACCCGGATATCCAGAAACCGCGGTATCCTCACCGTTACAGCGCCCCTTTTTGCCGGGGGGCGATCCATCGCGGCTATACAGGTACCTGTTCGTATTGACAGGGTTGTACACGGGTTGAGACGGGCGCAACAGCTCATCTGGTTTTACATAGGGCTAAATGTCTTTGTCCTCCTTGTCTTTGGAACCTTTCTCCTTTCGAGAATGGTAATACGCCCTATCAAACGTCTTGTTAAGACCGCCGATCACTTTGAAGACACGCAACGGTTCTCACATGAAACGGAGGCTAATCACAGCGAGATTGCCCACCTCGCCATATCTCTTAACCGGATGCTCAAACGCCTGGCTGAGAACAAGAAGCAGATGGAGGCGCAGATCCGTTCCCTGAAACAGGCAAACGAGGAAATTCTGCGCTCAGAAAAGCTCTCTTCCGTAGGCAGACTTGCCGCAGGTATGGCACACGAAGTTGGCAATCCCATTGGAGCAATCCTGGGGTACGCCAATCTCCTGAGAACTCACGTGGAAAAAAACCAAGAGGCAAGAGACTTTCTCGCACGGATCGAAAAAGAGATTGCCAGGATTGACACAATCGTCCGGGAACTTCTCGATTTCTCGAGACCATCGCCTGGCTCCTCCGTCCCTGTCGATGTCAATGCCCTGGTCTCAGAAAGCGCTGCTTTTTTTTCTCACCAAAAACTCACGAGTTCTGTTGAAATTGAAACCTGCCTGGAGGAAAATATAAGGATGGTGTGGGCCAACCCGGACCAACTTAAGCAGGTCTTGATTAACCTCATGTTAAACGCAAATGACGCAATGGAAAAAGGTGGCCGTATCACCATTGCCGCCAGTCAGACCCTTTGGCCTGGGGCAAGAGAGAAAAGTCCTGACAAGGGCTCGGCAGGGTTTGCCCAGATCGCTGTTTCTGACACAGGCAAGGGGATCCCCAAATCCAAACTCAACGACGTCTTTGACCCCTTTTACACCACAAAACCTCCGGGCAAAGGCACCGGCCTTGGGCTCGCCATCAGTCTTCGCATTGTTGAGGCTTTTGGCGGCGCCATCAGCGTGGAAAGCGTTGAGGGGAAGGGAAGCACCTTTAAAATCAGACTGCCCTTGGAGCGCAGAGTATGATAGCAAACGAGGTAATCGTCGACCTGGGCGCCATCAGGAACAATTTCTTTGAGATCAAGCGATTGGCAGGCCCCGGGAGCCGCGTCATCGCCGTCATTAAGTCAGATGCCTATGGGCACGGCATGATCCCAGTGGCCCAAATCCTTGAGTCATCAGGCGTTGATTCCTTTGGGGTATTTGAACTGGAAGAGGCCTTGGACCTGAGAAAGGCCCATTGCAACATCCCGATTTTACTTATGAAGGGCATCACTGCGGATGAAGTTTCAGCCGCTGTTGAAAAAAGGCTCACGGTGGCTCTTTTTCAACAGGACATAGCGGAAAAACTCTCCGGGACGGCCCTTAAACAAGGCACGGTCACTCCGGTCCATGTGAAGATAGACACTGGCATGGGGCGCCTGGGCGTGCCATGGGAAGATGCGTCAGATTTCCTGCAAGGCCTTTTGTCCTTAAACGGTCTTTTGCTCGAAGGGATATTTTCGCACTGTGCTGTCGCCGATGTGCCCGATCACCCCTTCACGGATGAGCAGATTGGCAGATTCTTACAGGTAGTCAAAAAGAGCAAACAACTTGGGGTGTGCTCCCAGGCGGTTCATCTTGCAAACAGCGGCGCTCTTTTGGCAAAAAAGGGCATTGATCTCGGCATGGTGCGGCCCGGCATACTCCTCTACGGATCGCCGCCCGCTGAAGGCTTGGCTGGGGCAGATTCCTTCAAGCCGGCCATGACCTTCAAATCCAGGGTAACTCAGGTAAAAAAAGTCCCCGCCGGCGCCTCCATCAGTTACGGTTGTACCTACAGAACCCGCTCAACTTCTACCATTGCCACTGTCCCTGTAGGCTACGATGACGGATACAGCCGAATGCTCTCAAACAAAGGAGAAGTGCTCATCCATGGGAAAAGAGTGCCCATCGTGGGTCGTGTTTGCATGAACCTGACCATGGTGGATGTGTCTTCACTGGACGGTGTCTCCGTGGGCGATGAGGTGGTTCTTTTGGGAGCCCAGGGAAAAGAGCGGATAACTGCCGAAGAGCTGGCAAGAAAAATCGGAACCATTAGCTACGAAGTCTACTGCATGATCGGAAAAAACAACCGTCGTGTCCATGTGGATTCACAGAAAAGACAACAAATCATATAATCGTTCCAAGATCTCGTACGTTGCCACTCTCGGCAGCACTATGATCTGGAAGAAGGTCCTGAATTTCAGCCAAGAATGATACCCAAGAGACTTCAAGGCTAAAGGCAGGGGCCAAATGTCAATTTATCACCATCGTCCCGGAAATGCGCCCAGAGGGAGGCGCAGGACAAAAGTTGTACCTTTTTTCAACTCGCTGTGGCATTCAATGGTGCCGCGGTGAGCCTCCACGATCGTCTTGACCACTGACAACCCGAGGCCCGTACCTTTTTTGCCTTTGGTAGTAAAGAAGGGGTCGAACATCTGTTCCAAGATCTCTGGTGCCACGCCGAGCCCAGTATCTTCTATCATAACCACAAGGTTCTGCTCTTCAATCCTTCCTTCAATGCTTATCTTTCCGGGACCGCCTACGGCTTCTAAAGCGTTTTTGACCAGATTGTTCAAGGTCTGGTACATGAGACGGGTATCTATGTTGACAGGTGGCAGGTCGGAGGGCCAGTTGAGGTCAAGCTGGATTCCATTTTGTTTTGCATTGGCCTGATGGACAAACAGGACCTCACGAATAGTCTTGTCTATTGACACCCTTTCCAGGTGTACGTCCGGTTTTTTGGCAAATTGTAAGAAATCATGAATGAAATGCCTGACCCGCTTTGAGTCTTTTTCCAATACATGCAGGGCATTTTCTCCTTTTTGGCTGAGGCCTTCACCCTTTAGAATGGCCAGAGTCAACCCTACGTTATTGAGAAGATTTCCCACCTCGTGGGTGACCTTGCTGGAGGTCGTGCCCAGGATGGCCAAATTCTTTGAATGTGCCAGTTCCCTGGCTGTCTCAACTTCACGCCTTATGAATGTCTTGAGCGAATCTGTCATCTCATTAAAAGCCAGGGCCAGATCGCCGATTTCGTCATGGGAGTCAACAGACGCCCTCTGATCAAGGTCTCCCTGACCGATTCTTTCAACCTGGCGGTGAAGGGTGTGAATAGGGGTAAGGAAATGCCTTACCCGATGCCACCCGAGGAGGATGGCCAAAAGGCAGATCAAACATGTTATGAGGATACCCCAGCGAATATTCTGGTATAAGTATGCATAGATCTCCGGGTAGGCCTGGCTTAAGACAATCACCCAATCAAGATCCGGAATACGGTAGCCCAGGCAGTGGAGTTTGGTTTCGTCCTTTTCTTCAACCCAGACCACGGGCGTACTGGAAGTGCGGAGTTTTTTCAGGACGCCTGATGCTTCTTCCGGACGCCCCCTGACCACGCGGTCCATTTCCATGTGGCCGATGAACTGTCCTGACAAATCCATGATAGCCACTTGGCCTGTGTCGCCTACTTTGACCCCCTCCAACACATCCCACACTGACTTCAGGTTAAATTCACCCCAGAGGACTTCCTTGACCTCGCCGAGGTGCAGTATTGGGGCGGCTACATGGATATAAGGGATATTTTCTTTTGTCCACATGACACCGGAAATGGCCCTTTTGCCTGTCAGTGCCTTTCTAAAGGTCCCGCTTTGGCTAAAGTTTACGTCTCCTTTTTCCCGGCCAACCGATATGACCTCCTTCCCTTGTGTGGAAATCAAAGACATAGACATGAATTCCGTTGCTGTATGACTAAAAGCTGCAATGGCCATCTCCTTTTGCCATCGATTCAGTTTAGTGGCAGCTATGACCCAGGCCAGGCCCTCTAAACCTTTTTGTGCATTTCTCATGAAAAGGCGGATCTCGCCTGCAGAGCTTTTGATGATATTTTCGTAATCCGTGTTTATGGTTTTCTGAAAGTGGGTATAAGTCGTCCAAGAAAGGATGATGCCGGTCATGGTGATGGATAGGACAAGAAAAGGCAGGACAAAGAGGAGAACCTTATAGATGAGTTTTGTCTTTTTGTAGGCGTTCACAGGTTCAGGGTTACCTTATGTTTTGTTGGGTCAACGCTATATAAAGCTCACTTTGGACTTCTGTGCAAGACCATTTTGCATACCAATTCAGCCGTCGCAGCCGCTTTGGCGAAGTCGGCAGAAAACAAACAAGCTCCCATCCCCCACGAATCAACGGTTTAGAGTATCGGTGAACTCTGAACCTCTGAACCCGTGAACGGTAACCGGGAAGCCTTGCGACGCTTTCTTGTCTAGCCTATGGACATCTTCTTGAAAGGCATAGCGCCTGTTGTCAGAAGGGATGCCCACAGCAAGACCAAAGACGCAGCGAGCAGAAGGGGTTGGGGACCCCACAGGCTTAAGACAAGGGCGCTGATTAATGTGGCTCCCAAATAGCAGACCCCTCTGTATGCGGTTAAGATGGATATGGTTTTCCCCATGTGGGCCTTGGGGCTGGTTTGCTGGATAAGGCTTTCCAAAAAGATATGTGCCAGCGTTAGTCCGCAGCCAAATAGAATCATCAGCAAGGCAATCTGGATGTAAGTTGTGAGGTGACCGAGAATGGCCATGCCCCCTGCGAGGATCAAAAATGTAAGAGAAAGAATCGATTTGGGCCTGAAAGTCGATGACCACCTGGGCAACAGGAAGGTCGCCAGACAGGAACCAGCCTGAAACCCCGAAAGGATCAACCCCCAATCAGCAATATTGCTGCCAAAGTTTGACTTGAACAAGATGGGTAGGCCAATATTCAATACACCTCCTCCCAGAAGCACAAACCCGAAGATAAGAAAATAGGCCCTGAGGTTATGATTCTTTCTAAAAGGCTCCCTGTACTTAAAGAGCAAAGACTCCTCGCCCCCAGCTCCCTCTGCACTGCGGCCGGACCCATCATGGACATCAGCGAATTTCGGCAGCCCGCAGAGGGCGCAGGCCGAGAGCATAAGAAGGGCGCCGGCCAGCCCCAGAGCGACTCCCTGACCAGCTTTCAAAACCACCCAGCCGATAAGACAGGGCCCGCAGATGCTGCCGGCGAGCGACACCCTTTCGTTCAGGGCATTAAAGGCGATGATTTGTTTCTTGGGTATCAACAGAGGGGTCACGGAAAGACGTCCGATGTGGAAAAAAAGTGAACCCACCGTAAAAAGAAGGTAGGCAGGCAGGATGATCCAGGGAGATGATTGAAGGACAAGCAATCCCACCAGAGCGCATTTTCCCACATTGACCATGGTGAGCCACTTTCTGACCCCCACCCGATCCATCCAAAGACCTGCCAGGGGGCTCATGAGGATAGAAGGGGTTTGCTGAACCAGGCAAAGCACTACGAGATTCGACAAAGCATTCTCTCCCTTAAAGATCAGCACGTCAAGCAGGGTTAGGCCCACGAACTGGTTTGCCAGATCGGCCAGGAGATCGGCTGAGATGATGAGATACTTCGGGGCAATCCGGTCAGTGGGTCTCACGCTGCTATCTTCAAGGCCGCATTCTCTTGGCGTTCCTGAAAAGAGACGGCTGAAGCCATTTCCCTGATGTATTCTTCCAGAAAAAGGCGCTGTATCTCTTCATGGCAATCGATGCCGTTGAAACCGTTCCCCTTTATCAGGGCCTGCAAGCGGCAGCCGCCCATGCATATGGGCAAGATGGGGCATTTGTTCAGGCATTTGTCGGGCAGCTTTCGTTTCAGAAGTTCTGATTCTGCCACAAAGTCGATCCCTGTTGTGACATGTCCATAGGCCATTTCCCCGCCTTGCAGCGATGGGCAGGGGATGATGGAACCGTCTGCATCAAAGACAAATCTTGCCCGAAAATCGGCCATGCAGGCATTGGAAGGGACCTCATCATCCTGGGGGAAGCCTCGTTTTTGGGCCTCTTCTGTGAGATAGAGCAATATCCTGGGATCGCCTGTGCCGGATTGAAAGGGGCTTTTTCCCCTTCTGGGCAGGATCGGGTTAAAGGTGACGTCCTCAATTGCAATGCCACGTTCGACAAAATCGTCCAGCATCTCCGGATAACCCAGGAAATCAAAGGCGCCACTGTCATACTGGCATTCAATGCTAATGGGAATCATCCCGGAGACAGCCTCAAGGTTTTGCAAAATCACTTCATAGGTCTTGCCATTGCTCTTTGAGGGCCTCAGAATATCGTGAACAGCAGCAGGCCCTGCCAGGCTGACCCGAAGACCTGTGAGTCCCACCTCCTTCATGTCTGCAATGATAGACGGCCTGATGAGCGTGCCATTGGTGGTGATGACAAAGCCGTATTCAATCCCCCTTCCCAGGCAGTAATAAAATCGCCTGGCAGCGCTGTCCAGGATGATCTTGGAATTGAGTAGCGGCTCGCCACCGAGGTAGTCGTCCTCAACCTTTTGAGGGTTCTTTTCCTCAATGGTCTCAATGTAGAACCGGTCCATGGCCCGCGCTGTCTCAGGGGACATCTCTTTGGCCTCAGGATCGAGGATACAGTATTGACACTGGTTGTTGCATTTGCGGGTCACCAGGACCTTTGATTTTAGTGTGCTGAAATCATGGACGTATTGCTGCATCCAGGTCTCGAACAACATGGTTTCGTCCGTGGTGTCCCTTACCAGGAATCCCTGGTCACAAAGGACGTCCATGGCAGCAGGATCAGCCGGCGCCACTGGATCGCTCAGGGCGTAGGACCACTGTCTTTCAGGGATAAGGACAAGGGCCCGGGTCATGGTGTGATAAAGGGCCAAGAACTCTTCGCCCCCTCTTTTTTCAACAGGCACCGCTATGGTGAATCTCGACTTGTTGAGCAAAGACATGTTGTCATCTCCTTACTAAGAAAGAGCCCCCAGGCACCCTGTGCCTGGGGGAGTCCAATAGATGCTGGACTAGTTCCGGGAAGTTGGGCACCATGACGCGCAGCAGCTCATTCCTGACTTTCCAGTCTTGTATGCCCCTTTCTTGACAATAATCAGTTTCATCTTCTCAACCCCCTTTCCTTATGAATTGAAATCCTCAGATGATCCAGCCATGGCCTGATCCGGGTGGAATCGCTATTGTCTTTATCAGGATCTGTGCCGGGATCTGAGATCAAGGAGGGAAATGATATATGTCTTTATGATCGCAGGGAAAAACTGTGCTGGCCAGAAGATCACATAGGCCTTTGACAGGGGTCTGAGTTGAAACTTTTGCGCATAAGTTTAAAGCCTATACGCAGAAGTGGGGACTTGGACTGTGCAAGCCGTCGCCGCGCAGTAATCACAGGCCAGGCCAGGATCGGACCGCAGGCACAACAACTCTACAAGGAGCTTTGAGACGAAGTTGACCAGAAAGAATAAGGGCCGAACGCTACTTGGGCCCTACCCTGCATCAAGGGAGGCATGCCTGAGCCGCTAGATCCCTTCGTGGGTGAGGGAAAAGGGAAAGGGCACCCTAAACCGCTTGGACATAACGTCGATGGCTGTTTTGTGAAACAGAAACGTGCCGGGCTGAAGCAATGTAATCAGTGCGTCTATTTCATAGAAGAGTTGCTTTTGTCTCACTGGGTCTGTTTCATCAAGGGCCTGATGGACAAGCCGGGTTACATCGGGGTGCTCAAATGAACCGGCTTCAGACCTTTCGGAAAGATCAGGGGCCCATAGCGATTTTAAGCGTTCCGGATTACGGTATGCCCCGTGAAACTCGGTTAGCACGGCCTGAAAAACATTGTTTCTGCCGTATTTTTTCTTGAGTTCCAAGAAAGGAAGGGATTGCAAGTGTGCCTTGATGCCCAGGTCGTTCAGGCAAAGTTGCAAGTACTGTGCAACCTTCTTTTCGATCTGGCTCTCTTTAAAGACAAGGAGGGTGAACTCAAAAGGCTTCCCGTCCTTCCTTAGATAGTGGCCTGCATTGCCATAAGACCAGCCCGCCTCTTTAAGGAGTCTCAATCCCTTTTTCGGTGCGTACGCTGCGGCCTTGACAGCAGGGTTGTGAAAGAGCGAGTCCACGCCCATGGGACCAACAGCCGCTTTGCCAAAACCCCCCAGGATGTTTTTTATAATATAGGTCCTGTCAAAGACATGGGAAAGGGCACGTCGGGCTTTGGGGTCAGAAAAGAGAGGATCAGATGTATTGTAAAGAAGGATCGTGTACCAATGGAGCGGGTAGAGATCAAAGTAATATTTTTTTTTGTATTGCTGCATGATTTCAAAGTTTTTGGGGGAGATCTCTTGGGCAATATCGGTTTCTCCTGAAAGGAGTCTTGTCCATGACTTTTCCTTGTTATGCTGAAAATAGAAGACAACGCGGTCCAGAGAAGGACGCCCACCAAAATAGTCTTCATTGGCAACAAGCACGACCTCCTTGTTGCCTTTTCTGGCTTTGAATCTAAAAGGACCGGAGCCTATGGGATGATTGTAGTAATCGATCCTCCCGGTATCGGCCATGGGCACGATCTCCATATCCCATATCTTTCGGAGGAATTCAGGGTCATCTTTCTTAAGACCTATACACAGGGCACTATCTGACTCAAGGGAAACACGGTCTATCAAAGCTGACAAATAGGGCCGAATGTTCTTAAGCCACACGTCAAGTGTATACGCTACATCCCTTGAAGCTACCGGCGCTTTGTTGTGGAACCGGGCGTCTTCCCTGAGATAGATGGTCCAGGTAAAGGTTTTGGGATCATAGGTCCATTTGCTGGCCAGGTCTGGTTCGAGTTCTCCTTTGCAGTTGGGGACAAAGAGATAGCCGTATAGCAAAGGAAAGATTATGTTTGAACCAGAGGATTCTACGCGGGTGGGATCCAGGGAGGTAAAGGGGGCGGCCACGTCATAGCGAAGGACCTTTTCGTTTTTCGGCTTTTGCTCAGCAGAAGGGCTATCAAGCCTTTCACAAGAGGGCAAAAACACGATGAGGAAAATCAATATAAAAACTGAAGGCAAAAACCTAGGCATGTGTGAAAAAGGCATCAGAGAGTCTGTATCGGGACTGATTTGCTTTTTTTTTGTTATGGACACAGATATGGTTCTTTTTCAATATAGAAAGATATTTCCCTGCTGTTCCGTACTTGTTTCTATCGGATTTAGCTTTGTAACTCAGGAACCTTGTGAACTCCGGCCGGGAAAATGGTCTTTTGTTCGCCCTTAAGAGAAATTCATGGATTCTTTCTATGGTGGCACACTTCAGGGTGCGGTGCCACAGTCGAGGTGGCCCGCCATAGTTAGATATGGTGGCTCTCTTTAGTGCCTCTAAGAGATCGTCTTTCTTAACGCCACAGTACGAATAACCTTGTCTCCCTGGCCCTGACCCATTTGATAACTCTTCGGGAAGGTCATGAATGGCAATCTCTGTTGCTTTAGTTAGGACAACCGCTCTTTCTATGATGTTTTCCAGTTCCCTGATATTTCCCGGGAATGAATAGTTCATCAGAGCCTCAAGGGCCTCGTTTGATATTCTTGGAACAGGTTTTCCGTTTTCACGGGTATATTTTGCCACAAAATGATCAACCAGAGGCGGTATATCCTCTCTATGGTCTCTTAAGGGAGGGAGCTGTGTCTTGATAACATTCAGACGATAAAACAGATCCTCCCTGAACCAACCTTCCTGAACGCCTTCTTTCAAGTCCCTATTGGCAGCCGCAATGAAGCGCACGTCCACCTTGATGGTCCTGATCCCTCCAACCCTTTCAAATGCATTCTCCTGTAGTACCCTCAATAATTTGACCTGAAGAGCTGTAGGCATTTCAGAGACCTCATCTAAAAAAAAAGCTTCCCTTATCAGCTACCTCGAATCGGCCTTTTTTCATGGCCATAGCCCCGGTAAATGCCCCTTTCTCATGTCCAAACATCTCGCTTTCCCACAGGTTATGGGACATGGCCGAGCAGTTGACCGCAACAAAAGGCTTGTTTTTCCGGTTGCTGTGATAATGAATGGCCCTTGCGATCAACTCTTTTCCTGTTCCGGTTTCCCCGACAATCAGTAACGTCGCCTTGGTAGGGGCAACCATTTCGATCAGTTCATAGATTTTTAACATGGGTTCGCTTCTGCCCACAATATTATGAAAGTGGGGTAGCTTGATAACTTCTTGCGATAACATATGTACCTCCTTGATCGGTCGTACCGGATCAGTCAGACAAAGGGTTTACAAAAAAGACCATAGGGAAACCAGGATTAATGAGGAGTCATCCTAATACTCAAGCCTCACCCCGGCCTCGATCCAGCGATCCGGCTGGGGATAGACTTCGCGGTAGATATAGGAGGTATTGGTGAGATTATGTCCTGCACCAAAGAGGCTTAGCTTTCCGTATCGGTCCGACTCTGGAAGTCGGATCTTGATAAGATAGTCAAAGACAAAGACCTCATCGCGGGTTTCGGGGTAGCTGGAATTGTGATAGACATATTTTCCCACAAGAGAATGTGTCATCCACTCCCCTGTGTACGAGGCCGAGACATTGTAGAGGCGCCTCGGGATATCCTGGATCACCTCATCGGTCTCTTCGTCTTTTACGTCGATGAAGCTCCCGCCGAATGCCAGTGTCAGCCCGAAGTCAAATGTTGCCCGGATGTTTCCTTCCACACCCTGCCGGGTAACCTTGTCGATGTTTTCAGGCTTGGTCTTCCAATCTTTAGGCTCAGGGATGAGATCTTTGATTTCTGACCGAAAGAGGTTCAGTTCGAGCCTCAG